>CATLCV010000145.1 GCA_949893755.1 uncultured Lachnospiraceae bacterium
GTTGAATACATAGATGATGTTCAACACCGTACTTACCGTTAAGGAAGAACGTACCAGAGGCATAGTAATCTGGAACAGCTGCTGCCAGTAACTGGCTCCGTCCACGGTAGCCGCCTCATAATAAGTAGAATCAATGCTCTGCAGGCCGGACAGCACGCAGAACGTGACAAAGGGGATCGTAACAAAGATACCGCAGGCGATCTCCCAGGTAAAATATGCTTCCGGCGTCGGAGTCCAGTTGATGGACTGCTCGATGATCCCGAGGCGGAGCAGAAGCGTATTCAGCGTACCGTAATCGGTGTCGATGATGAACTTCCATGCACTGGCCTGGATGACCAGAGTTGTCGCCCATGGAAAAACCATGATGGCCCGGGCAATCTTCCGGCCGCGGAACTCATTGTTCAGGATCAGGGCAAGTATAAAACCTAATATCGTGGACAGCACGACGACCGCCACGGTCCAGACGATCGTATTTTTCAGGACCAGCTTGAAAGCGGAGCTGTTCAGAACCTTGGTGAAGTTGGCAAAGCCGGAAAATCCTTTGATGATTCCCGCCTTGCTGACGTCACTGAGTGACATCCTGAAGACGAATATGATGGGAACCAGAATAAAGACCGCCATCAGGATAATACTGGGTAGAATCCAGATATAAGGTTCTACCTTGCGAAAAGATTTATTTTTCACGGGGACACCTCCCTATATTTTCTCGAATCTGTTAAAAACGTAATGCCCGAAAAGATCTCCTCTGCTGCTTTTTCTATCGCGCATCCAGGCACACAGCGGCAGAAATAGAAAAATGGACCCGGCCGCTACAGCCGGGCCCATTACATATGCCATAAAAGCCTCTGTTACAGTACGTGTCCCGAAAAGGGGCACGGCATAACACCTATTCCGCAATCTCAGCCTGGAGTTCGTCTAACAGCTCCTGAACATTGCCTCCCAGCAATGCCTGCTGCTCTACATTGATAACGCCCTGTTTTACGTCATCCCATTCCGTCTTAGCGGTCGGATAGAACTTACAGCTTCCTACGATATCAACCCAGCTCGCCATGCTTTCGTCTTCCTTTGCCAGGATCTCTCCGCCGGTGGAGGTAGCAGGCAGGAAGCCTTCCATCAGAACCCATTCGGAATAACGCGCATCCTCATAGAAGTAATCAAAGAAGGTCTTGATCGCTTCCAGTTCCGCATCGGAATAGCCATTGTCGAAGCACATGAAACGGTCCATAACACCTGCGGAAACAGAGTCGTTGCCGCCGTTTGTCGGGATCGGAGCTACCTCGTAGTTCACGGTATATCCGCCGTCAGCGATATAGGTAGGAATGCTGTTCGGTCCGATCATCATGGCAACCTGTCCAGCTCCGAACATATCCTGCAGGTCATAACGGGTATCGTTGGAAGGATCGCTGTTGGTATAGCCGTCATTGACCAGACCGATCGCGTACTCGATCGCTTCTACGTTCTCCGCGCTGTTCAGCGCCCAGTTATTGTCGTCGTCCACGAATCCGCCGCCGTTGTTCCAGGTGTAGTAAGCGAATGCCGCCTGGCCTTCGTCAGTGGTCATGTCAACGCCCCACGGATAGATCTTGGAATCGTAAGCCTTGATGGCTTCACATGCCGCTGTCAGCTCGTCCCATGTGGTCGGGATCTCGACCTTCGCAGCCTCTAAGATATCCTTATTCACATACAGGGCACGTGCGGAAGCAAGGTCCGGGATCGCCCAGATGGTGCCGTCTACATCGGACTGCTCCAGGAATGCAGGATACATCTTGTCGTAAGTCTCCTGGGAAACAAAGTCCGCTGCCGGAAGCAGAAGGTCGTCTGCCTGATAATTGGCAAATACGTCGATGTTCAGGATGTCGGGCGCGTCGTTGTTGGAGATCCGGGTATTCACTACAGTATAGATATCATTCCAGGATTCCACCTCTACCGTCAGATCGATGTCCGGATATTCTGCCGTGAAATCATCGACAAACTCCGCCCACCATTTTGTGGTGTTCTGCCCATACTGAGCTGCGATCACATTGATGGAAGCCTTCCCGCCTGAGCCGGCGTCGTCTGTTGCTTCCTCGTCGGTACTCTCCTCAGTGGTGCTGCCGCTGTCATCTGCGTCGCCGCTGTCCGCGTTGCCGCCGCCACCGCCGCAGGCAACCAGTCCACATGTCAGGGTAAGGGCCAGAAACAGTGCTACAAACTTCTTCATAACTTAAATCCTCCTTTTTTCGTTTATCTGTGAAGTTAATAAGAAGTATATCATGTAAAATGATTTTGGTCAACATTTATATTATAAAAAAGAAAAATAAAAGAAAAATATACAAAATAACCAAAAATGATTAAAAATATGAATGCTGTTCCTATAAAATATGTGATTTATCACAAAACAAAGCGTTTTATTCGGAGGGGGTATTGTTAAAATTTTGCGGGTAAGTTTATTGCTTCATATTCAAATTCCGATATTGCAGCGGCGTTATCCCATATTTAGCCTTAAATGCCGTCTGGAAATGGGACTGGCTGGAAAAGCATAGATAGGAGCTGATCTCGCTCAGTGATTTATCCGTAAAAGCAAGGAGGCTCCTGGCTTCTTCCAGCTTGCAGCGCCGGATAAAACTGCTGATGTCAAATCCCAGTTCTTTCCTGAACCTTCGTGTAATGGTGGAGCGGCTCATATTGACATGCTCTGCCACATCGTTTACCTGGATCGGTTCATTCGTATGCTGGGAAATATACTGTATGCAGGAAAAGACCTCCCGGGACATTCCGGAAGGAATTTTCCGGCCCGCTACCCGCTCTGTAAAATCAATCAGCATCGTATACTGCAGCGAATTGATATCGTCTGTCCGGCGGAGCTTTTCCATCTCCTGGATATAATTGTCGCTCAGGTAATAAGCCTGTTCCGCATCCAGGCCGCCGGCTATAGAAGCGCGGGTCGCGAGCGTGATGATCGCGATAAAAATATTTTTTGCCTGCCGCAGCATGTTGTCGGCCACGATACCCTGCTGGGGGATGGAGGCGGCGTTTGCAAGCATTGCTTTCAGATTTTCCACCTCTCCGTTTTGGACATAGCTTAAACACTGCTGCTCAAATTGAAAAGAATTATGGAAGACCTGTTCTTCCTTTGCAGAGTATAGGTTTCTGGAATGATTTTCAGAGACCTTTTTTTGCACGCTTGTTTCAGAAATCTTAAAATGCTTTACGATATCCAGAACCTTGTTGTTCACGTTCAGGTGGATAAAAGAGAGGATATTCAAAAAATGATTGAATGAAATACAGGGGGATGAGGTCAAAAGGGCGGTGATCTTTTCCTGATGCTGTTTGGGGATCGAGAATTCAGACATAAAGCTTCTCACCGCCTCATCAGACACCGGGGTACTGAATACCGGACCGATCAGAAAAAAGCCGCCGGACTGTTCCGGCCTGACTACGCCAAAATAGCAGAATGACTGGGTGATGTAATAATCCGGATTTTTTTGCAGATGGAACATTTCCACTAATTTTGGGGTCAATGGGTTCCATTCATTGAGCCCCTCCGGATAGGTGCAGAATATGGTTTCTTCTGTATTTACATAGGTGATCGGAACAAATGTGACAGAGTAAAACTGGCGGCAAAATTCTTCAAATCTCATATTCTTCATTACAAAAATCCCCCTGCCTTTTGAAAAGTTGACTTGATTATATAATATTTGAATTAAAAATGCAATATTTGAGAAACAAATCATAGTATCCTTGTATCATTAAAGAACGAAAGGAAGGACAGAACATGAAAAGGGAAGAGATCAAAGAGCTGGTTGCACAGATGACATTGGAAGAGAAGGCGGGCTTGTGTTCCGGGCTGGATTTCTGGCAGACGAAAGGGGTGGAAAGGCTTGGGATACCGTCTGTCAGGGTATCTGACGGGCCTCATGGATTGAGGAAGCAGGATGGGGAATCCGACCATCTGGGAATGAATGAGAGTATCCAGGCAGTCTGTTTTCCGGCCGGATGCGCCATAGCATCCAGCTTTGACAGGGAGGCTGCACAGATGCTGGGCGAGGCGCTGGGAAAAGAATGCCAGGCAGAGGATGTCAGCGTGATCTTAGGGCCTGCAATGAATATCAAACGTTCCCCGCTGTGCGGAAGGAATTTTGAATATTATTCCGAAGACCCGCTGGTTTCGACAGAACTCGGAACGGCGTATATCCAGGGCGTCCAGAGCAGGAATGTAGGAACAAGCCCGAAACATTTTATGGCGAATAACCAGGAATACCACCGTATGACCAGCAATTCCGTCATGAACGAGAGGACCATGCGGGAGATTTATCTGGCGGCCTTTGAAGGGGCGGTTCGAAGAGCAAAGCCCTGGACGGTCATGAATTCTTACAACAAGCTGAACGGCACCTATCTCTGTGAAAATAAAGAAATGCTGACCGATATCCTGCGAAAAGAATGGGGATTTGACGGGTTCGTGATGACGGACTGGGGCGCAATGAACGACCGGGTTCAGGCATTGAAAGCAGGATGCAATCTGGAAATGCCATACTCAGGCGGGGGCACGGATGCTGAAATAATTGCTGCGGTAAAAAGCGAGGAACTCGAGGAAAGCATTCTGGACCGGTCCTGTGAGGAGTTTTTAAATATTGTGTTCAGATATGCAAAGAACCGGGACGAAACGGCGGTATTTGACCGTAAAAAGGATCATGAGCTGGCAAGGAAGCTGGAAGAGGAATGCATTGTCCTTCTGAAAAACGAGGGAAATCTTCTCCCCATCAAAGAACATACCCGGACTGCATTTATCGGAAAATATGCGAAGGAACCGCGCTACCAGGGCGGCGGAAGCTCCCATATCAACAGCACCCATGTGGAATCTGCATGGGAAATGGCGCCGGACAAAGAGTATGTTACCTATGCCAAGGGCTTTGACGACCGGGAGGATGCGGTAGATGAGAAGCTTCTTGCAGAGGCGGTAGAAACAGCGAAAAACGCGGAAATGGCAGTCATCTTCGCGGGGCTCCCGGATAATTTTGAATCGGAAGGGTACGACAGGAAGCATCTTGGGATGCCGAATTGCCAGAACCGTCTGATCGAGGAGATCGCAAAGGTACAGGAGAATACAGTGGTCGTGCTCCACAACGGAGCGCCGGTGGAGATGCCGTGGATTAATGATGTGAAGGCAGTCCTGGAAGTCTATCTTGGCGGCCAGGCGGTCGGCGGGGCTGCGGTCAACGTATTATACGGAAAGACGAACCCCAGCGGAAGGCTGCCGGAGACATTCCCGGTCCGCCTGCAGGATACGCCCTGCTACCTGACCTACGGCGGCGAACAGGATACATCCGAATATACGGAGGGCGTATTTGTCGGATACCGCTACTATACGTCAAGGGATATGAAGGTATTATTCCCATTCGGCCATGGGCTGTCTTATACCGCTTTCGATTACAGCAGCCTGACTGTCAGCAGGGATGCAATCCGGGAATCCGAAGGGCTGCAGGTCACAGTGGATGTGACGAACACAGGCAGCATGGCAGGAAAAGAAGTGGTCCAGCTCTATGTGGCGGCAAAGGACAGCAAGGCCATCCGGCCGGTCCGGGAGCTGCGGGCATTTGATAAGATCGCACTGCAGCCCGGGGAGACGAAGACCGTGTCCTTCATGCTGGATGCCAGGGCATTTTCCTACTGGAATATGGAAATCCATGACTGGTATGCAGAAACAGGAAATTATGAGATCCAGATCGGAAGGTCGGCGGAAGAGATGATCCTGACAAAAGAAATCCGGGTAGAGTCAGAAAAAGCGATCCCGAAGGTATTTACCCTGAATTCTACCATGGGCGAGATCATGGCTGATCCAAAAGGAAAAGCAATCCTGGAACAGGCCATGGGAGCCATGATGGGAAATTCACAGGCAGCAGAAATGGCGGATCAGGCAAAGGGGGACAGCTCCGTGATCAATGATGAAATGCTGGCGGCAACGATGGAAGCCATGCCGCTGCGGCAGATGTTAAGCTTCATCCCCGGGATGCAGAAAGAACTGTTAGAGCAGCTGGTGGCAGCGCTGAATGCGTAGGATTCATAAAATAATGAGAAGAAAAGGAGAGGAAAAATGGGAAAACGAAAAGAATTAGGCGTTGACAGTATGGGAATTCAAAAAACGATGCGGTTTACAGACTATCTGGGGGACGGCCTGGGACAGCTTCCGTTAAATATTATGGCCTGCATGATCGGCCAGCTGACCTACTTTTATACGGAGAAGGTAGGTCTGGCTGCAGGTTCGGTTGCGACGATGCTGCTGCTGGCAAAGATCGCGGATGCTTTTTCTGATCTGGTGATGGGGAAGGTCATGGATGCCACAAAGTCCAAATATGGGAAATGCCGTCCATGGTTCCTGTGGATGGCCATACCGTCTGCCATAGCGATCCTGCTGATTTTTACGGTTCCGAAGTCTCTGCCAAGCGGCGCGCAGTTTGCGTATCTGCTGGTTACAAACATCCTGTTGTCGGCAGTAGTCTATACGGCGGTGATGATTCCTTACGCAGCAATCATGAATATGCGCAGTGCGAGCTCGGAGGAGCGCGGGAAGATGGGAACCGTCAGGGCGGCGTTTGGATATGGCGCGGGAATGTTCATCACCATACTTCTGGTTCCGATCACCAACATGCTTGGAGGAGATCAGGCAGCATGGATCAAGATGGGCGTTGTTTTCGCGGTGATTTCGGCAGTGTCATTATATGTGGTGTTTAAAGTGTCCAAAGAGACAGTCAGCGGGGACAAAAGTAAGGAAGAAAAGAAGGATTCCGGGGAGGAAGAAGATGTTCCTTTTGCAGAAGGGCTCAAGATCCTGTTCCAGAATAAATACTGGGTTCTGATGCTGTTTGCAAACCTGTGCATGAATGTTTCCTATGGATTGAACGGTTCTTCCGGTACTTACTATGCAAAATATATCCTGGGCAACGACAATCTGGTGGGGCTGATGGGACTGGTCGGACTGATCCCGACGTTCCTTGGATTCTTCCTCACCGTACCGATCACGAAGAAGTTCGGTATGACAAAAACATGTATGGGGTGCAGCATCATAGGCGCTATTGCCTGTGCGGTCAGAGTATTTATGCCCTACAGTTTTATTGCCTGTCTGATCGGCGGCGGGATCTGCTCCTTTGCAAATATCCCGATGATGTGCCTGTTCGGAGCCATGGTCAATAACTGTGTAGAATACAATGAATGGAAATTTGGAAAACGGATCCTTGGGATGACAAACAGCGCAAGCTCCTTTGGAAATAAGATCGGCTCCGGAATCGGCGGCTCCCTGATCGGATGGCTGCTGGCGCTTGGCGGATACCAGGCGGCGCAGGCCGTACAGCCGGCCAGCGTGAATACGGCGATCTTTGCATTTTCCATCTATGTTCCGCTGGCATTGTTCATCATCATCTTTATCTTGTTGAGAATGAACGATCTGGAAGTGAAGTATCCGCAGATTCTGGCTGAGCTTCAGGAACGGAGGGCAAAAAAAGCGTAACTGTATGGAATGTATGATCAAGAAAATGATCGAGCAGCAGGAAAAGCAGGTGGCTGGCAAATAATGACTGTAGATCAGATGGGAGAAGAATATGAAAATATATGACTTTAAGGTAGAATATCAGGATGCGCCGATTGGCTTAACCACAAAAAATCCCCGATTTTCGTGGAAACTCGACTCTGCCGTCCGGGAAACTGTCCAGAAATCCTACTATATCCAGGTGATTAAAGAGGGAAGGACGGTTTGGGACAGCACAAAAATAGAAACGTCCGATTCCATATTGGTTCCCTATGCCGGAGAAGCACTGGAAGAGGAAAGCAGATACCAGGTCAAACTGGCAGTGGAGAGCAATCACGGTGAGATGGCGGAGGCTTATACAAGCTTTGAGACAGGTGTTTTTGATCCGCAGGCATTTCAGGCAAAGATGATCACCCATGACTTTCCGGACAAAGAGACGGCATGTCCGGTTTTCTACCGCCGTTTCCGGGCAGAAAAAAAGGCGGCGAAGGCAGTCGTTTACCTGACGGCGCACGGCGTCTATGAAGCGAGGCTGAATGGGAGGCGCATCGGGAATGACCGCATGGCTCCGGGCTGGACCAGCTATCATAAGCGTCTGCAATATCAGCAGTATGACATCACGGAATTGTTACAGGAAGAGAACGAGATTGCCATTACCGTAGGAAACGGCTGGTATAAAGGCATCTTTAGCTTTGACCTCAAGCCGGACCGCTATGGAGACCGGGTGGAAGTGTTTGCGGAAATCCATGTAATCTATGAAGACGGAACCAAAGAAGTGATCGCCACGGATAAAAACTGGAATGTCAGGACAGGAGAGATCCGTTACAGTGAGATCTACATGGGCGAGACCATCGACACAAATGCTCCGGAGATTCGGGAAGGGACAGTATCTGAAACCGAGTTCGATAAAACCATTCTGACAGCACAGGAAAATGAACCGGTACGGATCACCCAGCGGATTCCGGCGCAGAGATGCTTTACGGCTCCCAATGGGGAGCAGCTGGTGGACTTTGGCCAGAATATCACAGGATTGGCAGAGGTGAAGGTCAAAGGAAAAAGGGGGCAGAAAATCGTGATCCGCCATGCGGAGACCCTTGACAGGGACGGAAACTTTTACCCCGAGACGCTCCGGTCGGCAAAATCGATTGACACCTATATCTGCAATGGAGAGGAACAGGTATTCCTGCCGCATTTTACATTCCATGGTTTCCGCTATATCTGTGTGGAGGGAATCGAGGAACTGAAACCGGAAATGTTTACGGCCTGCGTGATGCATTCCGATATGGAGAAAACCGGGAATTTCTGGTGCTCCAACCCCAAAGTGAACCAGCTCCAGAGCAATATCGAGTGGAGTCAGAGAGATAACTTCCTTGACATCCCCACGGACTGCCCGCAGAGGGATGAACGTCTGGGATGGACGGGGGATGCGCAGATTTTTTCATGGACCGCTTCTTACCTGAGAAATACGGCCCGGTTCTTTTCCAAATGGATGCGTGACGTGGCGGCGGACTCTTCCCTGGAAAAGGGAGTTCCGCATGTGGTGCCGGATATTCTGGGCTCTTACAGCTCGTCCGCATGGAGTGATGTGGCAGTGATCGTTCCGTGGGCGGTGTATCAGACCTACGGTGATCAGAGGATTCTGGAAGAGTCGTGGAAATGTATGCATGAATGGGTCGATTATATCCGGAACCATTGCAACGAAAACGGTCTCTGGATGACCGGGTTCCAATATGGCGACTGGCTGGCACTGGACAAAGAGGAAAGCGCGGACAGGACCGGGGCGACAGACAAATATATGGTGGCAAATGCCTACTATCTGTATGTCACCGATCTGGTCAGACAGACGGCGGAAATCCTTGGATACCCGGAGGACGCGAAGCGATATAAGGAATTGTATGATGTGACATTGGAGTCGTTCCGAAAAGAATACTATACGGAGCGGGGCAGGATCGTCAGCGAGACACAGACAGGATGCGTCATTTCCCTCTACTTTAACCTGGCAAGGGAGCAGGACCGGGAGACAATCCTGAAGACGCTGCTCACAAACATTGATAACCATAAGAATCATCTGGCAACGGGATTCGTGGGGACTCCGTATCTGTGCCATGTGCTGTCGGAAAACGGCGCCCATGACATGGCGGCGAAGCTCTTTATGCGGGAGGATTATCCGTCCTGGCTGTATGCCGTGAATATGGGGGCGACTACCATCTGGGAGCGCTGGAATTCCATCATGCCGGACGGAACCTTCGATGTGTCGGGCATGAACTCCCTGAATCATTATGCCTATGGCTCCATCGGGGACTGGATGTACCGGAAGATCGGAGGAATCAACCAGTTAGAGCCGGGATACCACAGATTCTGTGTGAAGCCCATGTTTGTAAAAGGAATTGAGGAAGCAAGGGCAGAATTCGAATCACCATACGGCAGGATCAGCTCTTACTGGCGCTGTAAGGACGGAAAAATCAGGGTGGAGGTTCAGGTTCCGGCCAATACGGCGGCTGTCATCTGTCTCCCGGAAAAGGAAGAAGAGATAGAAGTGGGCTCCGGTATTTATCAGTATGAGTATGATACAGAGACGAGCCTGAAAGCGGACCGGTTCAGCATGGAAAGCACACTGGGGGATATTATGGAGCAGCCTGAGGCAGTGGAAATATTCAAGTCTTACGCTCCGGAGATGCTGGAGAATCCACTGATCAAATTTGCATATCCCATGACGCTTTCCGAAGTCATGGCGCAGGCGCCGGAGTCAAAGCCTCTGTATGAGATGGTGGTGGCGCGGCTGAACAGTAAGTGATGTGTCTATAATGAAAGACCGCCAGCCATATTCCTGCTTTGAATAAGTTGGTAAATTCTGGCGGTCTTAAGTATATATTTTGGGAGGAATCAGGCTATGAAATATTATTGTAATCCTTTGAATATAGAATACCGCTACCAGTTTTTGCGGAAATCAACGGATATGGATGCAGAAAATCTATATACTGTTTACCGGGAAGCGGCAGACCCGTCGCTGATCCTCTTTAAGGGGCTGTATTATCTGTTCCCGTCCATGTGCGCCGGATTTTTTACCAGCGAAGACCTGCACGGGTGGGAATTCCATGATTTTTTGCAGGAGATGCCGGTCTGTGATTATGCGCCGGATGTGCGGGCTCTCGGGGAATATCTGTATTTCAGCGCATCCAGAAGAGGCGTGAACTGCGATTTTTACCGGACAAAAGATCCGCTCCATGAACCATTTGAAAAGATCGAGGGGACGTTTGACTTCTGGGATCCCCATCTGTTTCAGGATGATGACGGGAGAGTATATTTTTACTGGGGATGCTCCAATACGGAGCCCGTGTACGGGGTGGAATTAGACCCGGAGACCATGCGGAAAAAGCAGGAGCCCGTTCCGCTCATCTCGGAGCAGGAAGCCGTGCATGGCTTTGAACGAAACGGCGAGGATCATATCGCGCCGAAGACAGAAGAGGAAATCCGTGCACAGGTCAATTTCATGATGCAGGGAATGGGAGATTCACAGGAAGCAGACGGGCTTTCGAAAGAAATGCTTTGGAATATCCTTTACAATTCCATGGGAAATAAACCTTATATAGAAGGAGCATGGATGAATAAGTACCATGGGAAATATTATCTGCAGTATGCAGCAACCGGGACTCAATACAATGTATATAATGACAGTGTCTATGTAGGCGATTCCCCACTGGGACCCTTTAAACTGGCAAAGAATAATCCTTATTCTTATAAACCTGGCGGATTCATGACCGGGGCGGGGCATGGTTCCACGTTGGAAGATAAAGAGGGCAGATACTGGCATACTTCAACGATGCGGATCTCAAAGAATGCGGATATGGAGAGACGGATTGGAATCTGGAAGGCCGGATTTGATGAAGACGGCGAACTGTACTGTGACCAGAGATACGGCGACTGGCCGGTTGCCGTGGAGTCAGAAGCATTCGCAAAACCGGAATGGATGCTGCTGTCGTATAAAAAAGAGATCAGGGTATCGTCCGGTACAGGGGCGGACCAGATCACGGATGAGGATGCCAGGACATGGTGGAAAGCAAAAAATCATGAAGCCGGACAGTGGGCAGAGGTGGATCTTGGAGAGACTTACGATGTGAGGGCGGTACAGATCAATTTTGCGGATGACCAGATTAAAAGGAAAACGCCCGCAGGCATGAACCTGAAAGTAGAATTCCATGAGTCAAGGGGGATTGATCAAAAGCAGGCGACAAGATGGAAGCTGGAAGGCTCAAAGGATGGAAAGGAATATTTTATTATTTCGGATAAATGGGATGCGGATACGGATTATTCTCATGATTTCATTGTGGAAGAATCAGGGATTGCGGCCAGGTTTCTCCGGTTAACGATCCGTGAGGTCCCGTATCAGGCACCGCCCTGCGTATCCGGAATCCGCGTGTTTGGCAAAGGGAATGGGAAATTGCCGGAGAAGACGGCGGATGTGGCAGCCGAAAGGATTGGGGAACTGGATATGAAAGTGAGCTGGAAACCGGACATGGCGGTGGGACATAATGTGCTCTGGGGATATGCGCCGGAAAAGTTATACCATAGTTATATGGTCTATGGGAAGTCAGAAGTGAAGATTAGGGCATTGATTAAAGGCCAGCCGGTGTATGTGCGGGTGGATGCATTTAATGAAGGCGGGATTGAAGAAGGCGATGTGAAGCAGGTATAAGTGAAGGAGGATTGCGTGATGAAAAGACAGGTATTTAACCCATATTTACCGCTGGATACGTATATTCCGGACGGAGAGCCGCATGTGTTCGGCGACAGGGTGTATGTATATGGAAGCCACGACGCGGAGGGCGGCAAGTATTATTGTATGCTTGATTATGAATGCTGGTCAGCGCCGGTTGACGACCTGACAGACTGGCGGTGTGAAGGCACGATCTACAGGGCAGAGCAGTGCAGGCATTATTGCGAAGAGCGGCAGGATATGTATGCGCCTGACGTCGTGCAGGGCAATGACGGCAGGTACTACCTGTACTATGATCTGTCCGGGAGAGACGGTCATGGCTTTGACGGGCCGATTTCCGTGGCGGTCTGTGATACTCCGGCCGGGAAATATGAATATTATGGGGATGTGAGATACCCGGACGGAAGGCCGATGACAAGGTTTATTCCGTTTGATCCGGCGGTGATCAATGATGACGGGCATATCTGGCTGTACTATGGATGGGGGTTAGGGTATGATTTCAGCGATCCTGCGCAGCAGCCCATGTTTCATCAGGTCATGAGCGGCATTTTCAATAAAACGGTTGAGGAGATCCGTTCGGAGAAGGAATCTGTCCTGGGGGCAAACGCCGTGGAACTGCAGGACGATATGCTGACGGTAAAGACCGAGCCGAAACGAATCCTGCCGGCAACTACGATGGCTCCCAAAGGTACGGAAATTTATGACCATTCCTTTTATGAAGCGGCATCCATAAGGAAAGTAAAGGATACATATTATTTTATCTATTCCTCAAAGGAAGGGCATGAGTTGTGTTATGCAACCAGCAAATTTCCAGACCGGGATTTTACATACCGGGGCGTGATCATTTCCAATGGCGATATCGGGTATCATGGGAGAAAGCCGGAAGACCGTCTTGCGGTGACCGGGACAAATCATGGGAGCATTGAGCAGATCGGCGGACAATACTATATCTTTTATCATCGTTCTACGCATAACAACCTGTCTTCCAGACAGGGATGCGCGGAACCCCTTGTGATAGAAAGTGATGGTACGATCAAACAGGTGGAGATGACAAGCTGCGGCTTGAATGGCGGCCCGTTGGCGGCAAGCGGGACATATCCTGCGGCAATCGCCTGCAATCTGACGAACGGGAAAGCACATCATTTATCTGCCACGGAAGAAAATCCTGATATTGCGAATATTACGCATGATGATAAAGACAGATTTATCGGCGGGTTAGAAACAGGAACCTGTATCGGATTCAAATATTTTGAATTTACCGGGAATGAAAAATTAAAGATCACTACCCGTGGAACCGGACAGGGAAAGTTCTTTGTATCCGCACAGATGGAGGGGGAGCCGGCCGCAGAGATAGCGGTAAATGCATCGGAGGACTGGACAGATTCAGAGAGTGCCGGTCTAATCGGGTTGAAAGGAAAGCAGGCATTATTCTTAAAATATGTTGGTGAGCAGACAATCTCTTTATTAAAAATAGAGTTTTGCTGATGATTTTTCCTGGGACAAAAATCAGAACCGGCAACAAAGAATGACCAACAGGCGGCGAGGGATCTGCAGGGGTGTCTGTAAAACGAACCGTTATCGGGAAATTGAAGGAAACTTTGCTTGAAGCAAAAAATTTAAAAGTAACAGTTATCAGAGAGCCAGCCGCTAAGACGCAGAGCCGATGAACTTGTGAGAAAACCTCACAACTCATCGGCTCTGTTTGTCAGAAAGAAAAATATTTAGTTGTTGTTTATACTTATTGCGGCAGTTTGTTTCTGCATTTTATTCAGTTTTTTGTGGAGCGGTATCGCCATGAATACCGTTATGACTGCGGAAAGCACATCGGCAATCGGCTGGGCGTACATAATTCCATTTAGCCCCCAGATAATCGGAAGAAGCAGGATAACGGGGATAAAGCAAATCCCCTGCCTGCAAGCTCCGAGGATAAATCCCTCTCTGCCCTTTCCCAAAGCAAGGAACAGAGAAGAATACACCGTATAAAATCCAAAGAGCATGATGGAAATACCGTTTGCCCTTAAAGACGCTGCCCCGATACGGATCATCTCGGCATCGCCTTTTGTAAATCTCGAAACGATAGCCGTAGGGAACAGAGCCAGTATCACACCGAAAATCATACAGAAAGCTGTTGACCAGAGAATGGAAGTCTTGATTGCTTCACGCAGACGGTCAAACTTCTTCGCTCCGTAACTGTACCCTGCAATGGGCTGAAAGCCTTTGATGAACCCGAATACGGACAAGCTGCCCATGGAAATAAGGCGGGTGACAACGCCCATGCCTGCAATGGCAGAGTCCCCGTAATCGCCGGCGGCATTGTTGATTAAGGAAATGGAAACACTCGTTAAAATCTGGAATACCAATGTCGGGATGCCGATTTTAAAAATCTCAGACATGGTTTCCTTAGTGCTGACGAATGTCATAGAGGTA
>CATLCV010000146.1 GCA_949893755.1 uncultured Lachnospiraceae bacterium
GCACGGCAATGGCATAAACCACCGTATTGGTGATGGAGATAATGATCTGCTTATCCGAAAAAACATCCAGATAATTTTTCAGCCCCACAAAATGAAGATTCTCAAAGGTCACGCCCTTCCAGTCCGTAAATGACAGCCCTACCGCCTGGAGCATCGGATACAGCATCAGCACGGTATAGACCAGAAACGCGGGAAGTACAAAACACAGGTACGGTAATTCTTTTTTTAATTTCATAGCCGCTCATCCCTTTCCAGCCCATATACTAATTTGATAAGATGACCTCAAACTTGTCGTCTACCGCTTCCAGAGCCTCCTCCGGTGTGGAGGTCCCTGCGATCACGCTCTGGCATGCGGATGTATATGCCTCCAGGATGGAGGAGGAGGACGGCCATTCCACAGTCTGCCAGTACACCCTGCCTTCCGCTACATCTGTCTTGAATGCCTCCAGACATGTGTCTACCGTATACTCCGCATCCGCCGCGTTCATAAAATTATCGAACATGCCGGCCCAGCACTGGATCCCGTCCTCGGAGGACAGATATTCCATAAATTTCTCCGCGCCTTCTTTATTTTTTGCTTCCTTCGCAATGCCGATCCCTACGTTTGCCGCGCCCTGCAGCATCACCTCGCCGTCAAATCCGGGAATCCCGAAGGTTCCGAATTCCAGATCCGGGTTCTTTGCCTCAAAATCCGGAAGGCTCCAGGGCCCGCCGATCATCATGGCCGCCTGGCCGTTTACAAACATTTCGATCTGCTGGTCATTGGTCAGGCTTAAGCAGGACTGCCCCAGGTATTTCGGCTCGATCACGTCCTCATACCATGCATCCATGGACTCCTTGTACAGCTCGGAAAATTTTTTACTGCCGTCCGCAAGCGCCGCTTCCACATTCGGATCCTTTGACGCCTCATTGGACGCAAATAATCCCAGAAGCAGTCTCCCCGCGTCCTCGGACTGTGCGGTCATCGGGTCAATGCCGAGCTCCTTGATCTTTGCCATATCCTCTACCAGCTCATCCCAGGTCTCCGGCGTCTTCTCGATCTTCGCCTGTTCAAAGATCTCTTTGTTGTAGAACATAAAGCTTGCCCAGGAATCCATGGAAAGGCCGTATACCTTGCCGTCCGCGCCCAGCGTCCTTTTCGCGTTGTCGCTCAGCTTCTCCATGATCGGCATATCGGAAATATCCTCCGCAAAATCTGTCGCAACCACGTCCTCCCGGACCTCCGGGCACATAAAGAACAGATCTGTAGGTTCATTCCCGTTCATCAGCAGGGTCAGCTTCTGGATATACTGTTCTGTCGGCGGTACAAACTGCACCTCCAGCTCCAGATCTGAATTGGCCGCTTCAAAGCCCTCTTTCAGAGGCATCATCTGCTCCTCCGTATACCAGGAGAGCAGTGTCACGGTATTTTTTGAGCTTCCGCCTTTTTCGCCTTTTGCATCATCCCCGCTGCCTCCGCACGCCGCCAGACTCAACACCATTCCTGCACACAGCAAAGCCGCCATTCCTTTTTTCATCATGTGTAGTTCCTCCCTTTTGTTTTTTATGAGTATATACTACTGAAATTTTCCTCCTTCGGAAATGCCGAAAATCACGAATCGTTGCTCAAAATCACTCTCATAAAAAATTCCATAAGAAAAAACATCAGGCAGATTTCCGAAGGCGAAGCCCGTTCAATCTGCCTGATGATGTTTTCCTTCTGCCGTTCTTTTTTCAGCCGTTCCTAAGGAGTTGTAGAAAAATAAGTGATACAGATTGCGCAGGATATTTCTTCGGATGTGCAGGTCAAAAAACGCAGGCGTAGTGGGCTACGTCGAGGCTTTTTGACCTGTACAGCCGGAGAAATAGACAAGTCAAGATGTGTCAGTTATTTTTCTACAACTCCTTACAGGCTCCGGTATTCGTTGGGAGAGATTCCATACAGCTGTTTGAATTTCCGGCTGAAATGGTACTGGCTCTCATAGCCTACCGCCCTGCTGACAGCATATACGGTCTCCTCCGTCTCCTTCAGCATCTGCTTCGCCTTTTCCATCCTCATGCCTGTTACATAATCCAGAAAGGCGGTCCCCATCTCTTCCTTGAATACTTTCAGGAAATAATTTCTGCTCAGGTGCACGGTCTCGGCAACCTCTCCCGCGGAAAATTCCGGATCTGCAAAATGTGCCCTGATGTACTCCGCAGTCCTGCCCATCAGGGAATAATTTCCTTTATTTTCGATCATATTTTTCACTGCGGTTCCGGTTTCCCGAAGCAATTCCTCCATCCGGGAGACGAGCTTCGCTTCCGTCCGAAGCTTATGCAGGTCCCATACATTCTGATGCCGCAGGATCAGAAAGGCCCGGTCCTTGTACAGCTTGGTCAGTTCATTTTTCACCAGGAACAGCAGTCCGATCATCTCATCGGCCAGGCCGCCGGGGGCGCTCCCCTGCGCTCCGGCATATTCCGCCATCTGACGGACAAGCGTGACCGCTTCCTCGGCGGCTCCGTTGTAGATCAGCCGGCGCAGAGGCTTCTCCCCCTCCTCTTCATACGCAAGGTATGCCTGCCCTTCCCCGGCCTTCGCTTCACTGCAGAAGAATACTCTGCTCTGCCGCTCATAAAAGCAATATCCGCGGCGCCGGAAATCTGCGCAGTACCCCCGGATCAATTCCTCTGCATCCGAAAATGTCCGGTTGACCTGCAGGATATATTTCTTCCGGATGTGATGGCTTTTCAGATCCTCAAAGGCTTTCAGGACGGCCTCCTTCTTTTCTTCCGTTGAAATCATACAGACGCAGTCATAGCCCGGAAAACAGTATTCGATCTCCCAGTCCTCCACCAGATGGAGCAGATCCCCAGGCTCCTCCGTCGGCGAATACATTTCATAGGAACGCAGCGCGCGTCCCCGGATCACGGAGTCCAGCTCCTGGGCCGCAGTATCCGCTCCCGGTATTTTGGAATCCGGTTCCGCGGCATTCGATTTCAATATTGCAGTATCTGATCTCGGTTTTGCCGCATTCGGCTCCGGCATCGCGGAAATGTCCCGCTTCTCAAGACATCCTGTTTCCAGAGCGGCAAATACTTTTTCGAATATGCCGTTTTCATACTGCCTGCTTAAAAACCGGCTGTCATCCTCTTTTTTACGTTCCGCATCCAGCTCTTCCCGGATCTGCCGTACCATATCCAGCAGCTCCTTTCTGGAAACCGGCTTTAAAAGATAATCCTTTACTCCCAGGGAGATTGCTTTCTTTGCATAGGAAAATTCGTCATATGCGGTGACGATCACGTAAACCGCCTTCTTTTTCCTCTGCTGCAGCTTTTCGATCATCTCCAGCCCATCCATCTCGTCCATACGGATATCTACAAACACCACGTCCGGCTCCGTTTCCTCAAATACCTGGATTCCCTCCGGACCGTCCAGTGCGATCCCGCAGACCCGGAAGCCATTTTCCTCCCAGTCAATGATCTTTTCCATCAGGAACAGGTTCTGCTCCTCGTCGTCTACAAACATGATCTTATACATGGATCTCCTCCCGCGGTACTGTGATGCATACTTTCGTATACTGGTTTTCCACACTTTCGATCTTCATCTCCGCCTTTTCTCCATATGTCAGCTTCAGCCTTTGGAACGTATTTTTCAGTCCGATAGACGAGAACTGCCGGTCTTCGGTATCTGAGATATAATTCCTCAGTTCTTCCAGCTTTCCGGCCTCAATCCCGTTTCCGTCGTCCTCGACCCGGATGAGGATCTGTTCCTCCAGCCGGGAAACATCAATGACAACACGGCCTTCCCGTTTCAGCTTTTTAAAGCCATGCTTCATACAGTTTTCCGCCAGCGGCTGTATGACAAACTTTAAGATCGGATGGAGCTCCAGTTCTTTTTCCAGATGAATCTCATAGGAAAACTTATGGCTGTAACGCTGTCTGTACAATTCCAGATAGCTTTCCACATGACTGCACTCCTCCTTAAGAGTTACGATCTTATCCTTGTTGCTCATCGTATAACGCATCATCCGGCTGAGCGATACGACGATCTCCTCAATCTCGTAATTCTCGCTCAATACTGCCTTGGCCTGGATCAGCTGCAGTACATTGAATATAAAATGAGGATTCACCTGGTTGACCAGATTTTCGTATTCCATGTTTTTCCGGTAGATCTCCCCCAGATAGACCTTATGTACCAGTTCGTTGATCCGCCGGATCATTTCCTCAAACCGGCTGCGGATCAGCACGAGCTCCCCCGGCTGGCCCGTAACTCCGGTCACTTCCACAGGCTCAAAATTCTCCTCCTCCACCTGCTGGATCCTGCCGATGATCTCGTCGATCGGCCGTTTCACAGAGCCTGCGATCGCCCGTGACAGCACCGCCACCGCCCCGCAGCCCAGGAGCAGCATCATAAAACCAATCCGCTGCGCCGACACGGCTGACGCAATGATGTCCTTGTACAGATAGACCGCCGCAATATACCAGTCGCTGCTTTCCATTTTTGAGTAAATGATAAAATGGTCATCCGCCTTCAGTGAATCGCTCTTTTTGTCTCCCAGATAACGGATAAATTCTGCCGTCCCTTCCGTATAGTTCTGCTTCGTCTGAAAATCGTAGTACTCCTTTGTAGAACCGTTGACCAGATAGGCATTCATATTGGCATCCTTGTGGATACTTTCCGGCAGGACAGCGGCCTTGTTCATCCGAATGTCGCACAGCGTATACCCCACCGTCTCATTGCCGGACCGGATGGGCAGCACTACGGAAATGGCCTGGCTGGCCGGAGTCTTTCCCGTCTCATAGTAGTCCACATCGTGGGGCAGGATATACTGGAACCCCTTTTTCTCTTTGTCCACATATTCCTGAAACCAGTCGGTTTCCATGAGGCTCCCGCGGATATTCTGCAGATAATTGTACTGGTATCCGTTATTTCCCAGCACAAATACATCCTGGATGTAGCTTTTCATGGAGGTCATGGAGCCGAAGCGCTTCTTCAATTCCCTCTGGCAGGATAGAAATTCTCCGTAATCCAGGCTGTCCTGTTCCATGGTCACCAGCCGGATCACATTTTCATCCATGGAAAGGGTGTTCAAGAGAGACTTTACATCTGAGGTGCAGAAATCCATGTTCAGCTTGAAGGTATCTGTGATATATTGGCTTCCCTCTTCGATATTTTTTACAAGACGCCGGGTGTATGTCCAGCTCGTAAGCAGGATGGTCACTGTCATGACAATGCAGAGGACGGGAACCATCAGGAAGGTAAGCTTCCTTCCGATGTTTTTGTTGATGTATTGGTTGAATCTGCGCATTTTATACCACCATAGAATAGATCGAATATCTTCGTCTTTCTTTTTCCAAAAACTCCTCCGCAGCCTCCCTGGACCGAAAAATGATGATCTCCTTTTCCGGATATTCCCGGAGGAGGCGCTGTATTTCCGGCCGGTATTGCGAGTGGAAATTTTTTACAAATTCGAGAAACTCCTCATCCCATTCCGTCTCGATCCAGGGAATATCACAGCGCGGCTTGCCGAAGCGTGACTCGATCCCCTGCAGGCAGACCTCCTGTGGATAATCCAGCCAGAATACGGTATCGCACTGTTTCAGGCGCAGAGGCAGTGTCCTAGCGTAGTTGCCGTCGATGATCCACTGATCCCGCTCCAGGATCCCCTTGAGCTTTTCATCAAATTCTTCCGCAGAGCAGGTGGTTTTATCCGCTCTGTGGTAGATCATGTCCAGATAAAACAGCGGCAGGCCGGTGATGTTCTGCAGTTTCCTGGAAAATGTACTCTTTCCGGCTCCCGGCGAGCCTATCACGATTACTTTTTTCATAAATGCCGTCATTCCTTTCGCTGTGTTCCGGTGCGCTTCCTTTTCAGCAAGCCCTCAGGGAAGGAGCTTTAGAAAAATATCTGATACAGACAAGCCAAAATGTGTCGGTTATTTTCTTACAACTCCTAACCTCATACCGCTGACGATCTCATGATATACGGAGCTTCCGTCCAGCGTCGTTCCGAATGTGTCCACCCAGGCCGGGATATAACCGCACCGGGACGCGACCATCTGCGAGCCCAGATTGGTTACGGACGCAGAATAGTAGGGAAGGATATTTCGTTCCAGCAGTTCCCTGGTCAGCCGCCGGACCAGCCGGGTCCCTAATCCGGCATTTCTGCGGCCTTCCAGCACATCCACTCCGACCTCCCATAAGCCCTCTACAGAAGAGCCTGCGGCACCCGCCGCGCCGACGACCTTTCCGTTTTCCTTTGCGATGCAGACCGCCCGGGTGGGCGTAGAGCCGTCAGCCTCAAATTCCAGAGAATTTCCGAATCCGGTCAGCCCCCGCAGCGATAAGACCTCCTGTTCGAAGAAAAATTCGCACTCGTAATCCGGCGGTGCCAGAGACGCCTCCGCAAGACTCAGATCCGGGATATAATGTATCGTCTGTCCATAGACATAGGGCAGCTCGAAGATTTCATCCCGGCTCTTTCCTGCTAAAAGCCTCTTGATTGTTCCGTGGAGATCTTCGGAGGTGCAGACCACGACGCAATGCCTGTATGCCAGGATCTGAATGTATGGCTGCTTTGCGTCTGTACGGATGGAAAAAATGGTCTCTGTTCCGTGTAATTCTTCCGCGGTGCATGCATATTCCTTTGTGAGTAATTCTTCTATTTTTCTCTTTAAAATATATTCTTCACTTTTTCCTCTCGCCATAATCTATACATTCCCCTTTACCGCATATGGTAAAAATCTGCTTCTACAGCTTTTTACTGTCATTTATCTATACTTACGGCAGATTTATCCGACACTCAGTATAACTTAAGGCTATCATATTTTTTCAGCCATATCAATGAAAAAATATGATAGCCCGGAAAGTTTACTTGACATTCTATTGATATTTGCTATAATAAAAGCATGTAAAGCGTGCTTTCCATTCAAGAAAGATCGCATAAAGACATAATAAATGGATCGCACGCAAAGAAGGAGGGAATCATATGAAACATACGAAGGAACTGAAACCATATTTGATTGATTTTGTAACCGGTGTGATTCTGGTCGGAATTGGATTGACAACAAACTTTGGCTACTACTCGAAACTGATCCTCATGACAGGATTCGGGCTGGCATTTGCCGGGGCTGTTCATGCTCTCCGGCTTCTGTACTGGAAAAGTCCAAAGAGGCACGAGGAATATGAGGCAAAAAAAGAAGAAGCCCGCATCAACAGCATAGATGAGCGAAAGCAGTTTCTGCGGATGAAATCCGGCCATATCACTTATCAGATCATGGTTTTTGTTTTGCTCTTTCTTGCCTGGGCGCTTGCTCTTTTCCGCACAGACGGCTGGATCATCGGAATGGTATTTCTGCTTTTTGTCTTCCAGTATGTGACGGGAATTATCGTATTCCGCGTTCTGGAAAAAAGGCTGTAAACCGCATAGGGAGTTGCAGAAAATCTGAAGGCAACTGAGGGCTGCCGCGCCGGAGATGAAAAACTCGGGCGCCGCAGCCCCTTTTATACCATCGTATGCAGAAAGGCTGCCAGTGGCAGGCTTTCTGCATGGTGTCTTATTGAATTTGCCGAAAATCCCCGTTTCTTTTTACTATTATATGCCGAAAATCCCCGTTTTTTAACCTGAATCTGTTATACCTTCCGTTTACTGCTGCCCGCCCCCCAAATATTCATCCAATACGATCTTATCTTTATTGACCACATACCCGCTGCCGCCGATCTCTTTCACATTTTCTACCATGCTCACGATCAGAACCGGAGTCCCGGCCTCCTTTTCGGCGGTCAATACCGCAAACCATCCGATCTCCGTCCCTTCCGTGTCTTCCACGGACGCCTTGATCTCCGCGGTCCCGGTTTTTCCGGCCAGCACAATATCCTCCCGATGCGCCGCATAGCCTGTTCCCTCGGGACTGTTCACGGCCTTTTTCATCCCCTCCAGAACCTGCGCCGCAGTATCCGCCGGAAAAATCCCGGGCAGCCAGAACTCCGGCCCGGCAGCTTTCCCGTCGTCCGCATTTTCGACAAGACCATTTTCTCCAACAGCATCCCCGCCGGACTCATTTCCAGCCGAAACACCTTCACCTGCTTCATCCTGCCCGCTTTCCTCCCCCCGCACCAGATAGGGCTTCACCGCATTTCCTCCATTGCAAAATGCCGTATACATACTGGCCAGGTGCAGCGGATTGACCAGGATCTGCCCCTGTCCGTAGCCGCTGTCCGCCAGCTGGATCTCACTCTCAATATGCTCCGTGTTGGAAAACTGCGAAGCAGGCATCATGATCTCGAAAGGCAGCTCCTCCCCGAATCCCAGCTCCTTCAAGGAAGCTTCCAGCGTCTGGGCGCCGATCTTCAAAGCGGCCTTGGCAAAATAAATGTTGTCCGAATAGATCAGCGCATTTTCCATGTTCACCGGCTCGTATGCATGAAGGGTCGTCACAAAATAGTCCCCCCAGGAAGCATCCTTCTGCCAGCTCAGCCCTGCGTTTCCAAAATCCTCCTGCGGATCCACCTTACCGGTCTTCAAACCGATGGCCGCAATGACCGGCTTGAACGTGGAGCCGGGACACCAGACCTGCCGGAAACGGTTCAGCAGCGGTTTCCGTTCTTCTTCGTTAAGCGCGTTCCACTGCGCGTCCGACAGTCCCAGAATAAACTCATTGCTGTCGAAGGACGGTGTACTCACCAGCGCCAGAACCTCCCCGGTATACGGATCCATGGCAGCGGAACAGCCCGGGTCCTCCTGGAACTGCCGGTACAGGGATTCCTGGAGAAGCGCGTCGATGGTCAGGGTGATGTCCCGGCCATGCTCCACCGGGCGGCTTGCCAGTACAGACTTCTGCGCGCCGTCCTTGTCTTCTATATAAATGCTGCATCCGTCCCGGCCTTTTAACTCCTTTTCAAACAATCCTTCCAGACCGCTCCTGCCGATCACGCTGTTTTCATTGTAGCCCTCGCCTGCATGCTCCTCCAGATCCTCGGCGGTCACATTTCCCACATAGCCTGTCAGATGCCCGGCGGCGGGGCCGAAGGGGTATGTCCGCACCTCCGTGTCCGTGATCATCACACCCGGAACCGCAAGAAGGGCATCCTGCCGCGCCTTTTCCTGAAGCGCTTTTTCGTCCGGCTCCAGGGCCATCAGGTCAAGCTCGCTGACCTTCGGGATAGTTTTGACAGGAACAAAGGAATCCTCCTTTACCCAGGCCGCTCCCAGGCGGTTTCTGATTGTCTCTGGATCCGTGTCCAAAAGCTCGGATAGCTGCTGCAGGGCGCTCTCTTCATTTACCAGCTTCCCCGGCACGATGCCCACCGACGACGCGGTTCCCGGCCCTGCAAGCATCCGGCCATTGCGGTCAAGGAGCTTCCCCCGCACCGCAGGGGCCGCATCGATCCGCACCTTGTCCGAATCCGAAAGCCCCGGGAAGATCAGGCCGTCGTGCCAGAGGATCTGATATCCGTCCTCTGTATCCGTAAAATGCATTTCATTTTCGAAACGGATCTTGCCCGCAGCCGTATCCAGGGACATTTCGTACATGACCGCATTCTTTTCTCCGTCATTTTCCTGGATCTCCACCTGGATATTTTCCGCTTCTATGCCTTCATAAATCGCGGAATTGCGCTGAATGAAAGCTTCTTTGTCCTTGTATGCGGAATTTTCAGGATCTGTCATCCCATACATTTCCTCATAATCCTGCTTCCCGATCAGAGCCATATATCGGACAAGGATCTCCTCCGGAGTCTCCCTGCCGTCCTTATTTATGAAATATACAGCCGCGCAGACCGCAATGCCTGTCACCGCAAACGCCAGTCCGATGGCAGCGGCACGCGGAAACCTTTTTCCCGTGCTCTTTTGCTTATGTCTCTTTTTTCTCTCCATGCTTTCCCCTCCGAATTGTAATGAACCATAACCTTATGAAACGGCCGCATGGCCATAATGGGATGCCTGCTATATCCTATATCCTACATTCGCAGTATACAGATGTCAACCAAAAAAGACCGCGCTCTCGCACGGCCTTTTTTGAAAAAGGGATTCTTAGTGAAATGATACTGTTTTATTTGCAAAGCTTCTTAAATTCATCTGCCACGAACTGTACCTTCGTACCGATGATCACCTGTACCGCTGTCTTGCTCGGCCGGATCACGCCTGCTACGCCTGCGGATTTGATCTTCTTTTCGTCCACTGCCGTATAGTCTTTCACTTCCAGACGAAGTCTTGTGATACAGTTATCGATGCTGGATACGTTCTCTTTTCCGCCTACGCCTTCCAGGACGATTCTTGCTACTTCTGTAAAATCATCGTTTGCAAGCTGAACAGCAGTCTCGTCGTCATCGTCCTCTCTTCCTGGTGTCTTCAGGTCAAACTTCACGATCACGATCCGGAACAGTACGTAGTAGATCACAGCAACTACCACGCCGATTGCCGGCAGGAGCAGCGGATTTACCGCGAACGGAGCCTTGAAGCTCAGGATCCAGTCGATCAGACCTGCACTGAAGTTGAAGCCCGCACGAGCCGGAAGCAGAGATACCACTGCCAGAGAGATACCTGTCAATACCGCATGCATCAGATACAGAACCGGTGCAAGGAACATGAAGGAGAATTCCAACGGTTCCGTAACGCCGTTAAAGAAGGATGCCAGCGCCGCGGAGAATAACAGACCTGCCGCGATCTTCTTCTTGCTGTCCTTTGCTGTATGATACATTGCCAGTGCCGCTGCCGGAAGACCAAACATCATAACCGGGAAGAAGCCGGACATATACATACCTGTCTGTCCGATGACACCGCCTTCTACGCTGCCCCAGAACTTGCCGATATCGTTGATGCCCGCCACGTCAAACCAGAATACGGAGTTCAGCGCGTGGTGCAGGCCGAACGGGATCAGCAGTCTGTTGAAGAAGCCGTACAGACCTGCTCCGACCGCGCCCAGGTTCATGATAAATTCACCGAATGCGATCAATGCATTGTAAATGATCGGCCATACAAAGAACAAGATCAGTGAAGCAAAGATGGAAGCTGCCGACGTTACGATGGACACACAGCGCTTGCCGCTGAAGAATGAAAACGCGTCCGGAAGCTTCGTGCTCTTGAACTTATTGTAGCATGCAGACGCGATCAAACCGCACATGATACCGATAAACTGCGTCTGAGTCTTGGAAAATGCCGGATCTACTTCCTCTACCGCTACCTTGGTCAGCATAGAGATCACGCCCGGCGACAGGATCGTCGTAACCATCAGCCAGGATACGAGACCTGCAAGACCTGCTGTTCCATCATTGTCATCTGCCATACCTACCGCGACACCGATCGCGAACAGGATTGCCATCTGGTCGATCAATACACCGCCTGCCTTCAGCAGGAATGCCGCGATCACACTGTTAGCGCCCCAGCCTGTCGGGTCGATCCAGTAACCAAACCCCTGCAGGATCGCCGCTACCGGAAGACACGCTACCGGGAGCATCAAGGATTTTCCTAATCTCTGTAAATACTTCATACATTATCCTCCTTACCTCATATTCCTTTTGAAATCCCTTTATCTATTTTATACCGGCCATTTTGCCGGCTAAAATACCAAGTTCCTTTATTTCTTCTTGATCACAAGAATGTCGTCCCCCGGAACCACATCCTTCCCGGGCAGTCCTTCCACGTCCGCGTATGCGTCCGTATTGCAGATCAGCATGGGAGTCACCGTATCGTATCCGGCTGCTTTGATCTTTTCCAGATCCATTTCCAGGAGAAGGTCTCCCTTTTTCACCTTATCTCCGGCTTTTACATGGCCCGTAAAGCCCTCGCCTTTCATCGTAACGGTATCCAGCCCCACATGGATCAGGATCTCCGCCCCGAAATCCGCGTTCATGCTCACCGCGTGCAGTGTCTCAAATACCATCGCAATCTCGCCGTCCGCAGGCGCGAACACCTTTCCCTCAGACGGAACGACTGCCACGCCCTTTCCCAGCAGCCCGTCGCTGAACGTGGGATCGTTGACTTCCCGCAGAGAAACAGCTTTTCCCTTCACGGGCGCTCCCAGTGTAAATGTCTCCGGTTTCTTTTTCAAAAAATCAAACATCTTTTTCCTCCTCTTCTGACATTGTGACCCTCCGGATATGGATGGACAGGTACATGACCTCCTCCCCGGATATTTTACTGCCTGTTGCCTTTTCTATATATTCTGCAACCTTCTCACTGCAGATATATTCCTTCGGATACTTTTTCCGCATCATGAGCACAAGCTCCTGCTCCTCGTCCGGAAGCAACTCCTTCCGGTAGATACGCTGCAGTAAAAACTTGACGTGCGTAACAAACCGCTCATAATGGAGGGAATCCTCATCCAGCTCGATCTTCATCTCCGCCTTTACGATCTCCAGGATTTCCTTCAAAAGATTTGGAAATTTGAGGGCGTCCCGGATATCCGTGCCGTATTCCGCATTGACAAAATGCAGTGCGATAAATCCCGCTTCATCCTCCGGAAGGTGGATCCCCAGCTTCAATCCGATCAGCTGCACTGCATACTGCCCCAGCTGGAACTCCTGCGGGTAAAAACGCTTGATCTCCCACAGCAGCGCATTTTTCGGCTGGATCTTCTGCATGTACCTTTCCAGTGTAAAATTAATATGATCCGTAAGTGTGACATAAATGCTCTGGTTCAGCTTCAGCTTTAAATTATTCTTCGCATAGGAAATGATATCGTTGGATATCTCCACATGCTCCATCGGCATATTGGCAAGCAGTTCTTTCAGCTTCTTCGCCACGCTCGCACTTTTAATCTCAAAGACCTTTTCGATCTTGGACTCCGGCACCTTCTTTCCCGGCTTCGTACCGAATCCAATCCCGCGTCCCATGATCACCAGCTCTGTCCCTGCGTCATCGTAGGACGAAATAATATTGTTATTTATAATCTTTTCAATAATCATGTGCTCCTTGCTCCCCCTTGTAAAACCACCAAGCAAAAACAGACCACGGCTCTGAACCTTTCTTTAAATTTTATCAGATGTCTTAAGAAACAAAAAACCAGCTTTTATAAAACGCCCTGAAATCCTCGTTTATAAAATCTGGTTTTGCCTGCCAAACAGTAACAATCCATCTGCTGTCTATGTTTAATTTCTTAATTCATTATAACACCTTTGTGTGAAATGTCAATCTTTTTTTATTTTTTATTTATCTTTTGGTTATTTTTGCTTTATTCTTTGATTATTCTTTTTATATCTCTTTAATATTTTGTGCAATTATTACAAATTTTCACTTCCGCAAAATCCCGTTACAGCCATTCGCCTTTTCACGAAGTACGCCCAGGGGGATCCCGCTGTGTCCACCCGCGCGCATCAGGGGGAATAGTCGAAATATTCCACGAATTTCATATGGTTTTTCGCCTCCTGCTCCCTCAGATAACGCTCATCGCCCAGCTCCCCGCTCTTTGCGCCGCTGGCATCGATGTAAATGGTCTGTCCGTTCATCTCCACAGCCGTGAGCACATATCCCTCCTGGCGGAACTGGCTTCTTCCCCAGATGCCCCGCACAATGTGGGATTCCATCCCGGCCCGGTTGAAAAGCTCTGACAATATTTTCGCGGATCCAAGCGCCGTCGCCTTGTCCCTTGTGACCGCGGACAGATTATTGTATATGTAAATGCCCTCGAATATGTCCTTCATCCCGGAATAGCCGGCCGTTTCCCCGTCTGCCCCGGATGTGACGGTCAGGTTCTCATCCAGCCAGTCCAGAAAATAATCGGCGGTCCGTTTTTCCCCGTATTTCTCCGGAAGCTCTTCGATGACCTTGGAAAGGATCTCCTCTGTCTGCTGCCGGATCTCCTCGATCTTCTCCTCTTCCGCCTTCTCGTTCACCGCCAGCGCCTGCCCCACCTCTTCCAGGTTCATGACCCTGCCGTCGTCCGCGTATTCCCCGGACATCTGGATCCCCTCCGCGCAGGAGAGGAAAAGGATCGCCTTGGCAATCTTTTTTTCCGTGATATTCGCCAGGTCCGTCCCGCCGTGCTTGACGTAAACGCCATTTTCCGTCATGGGGATGTCCGCAAATCCGTAAAAATAATCGTATCCCTCATCCTCCAGTGCCGTTGTCACACGCAGGTATTCTTCGCCGCTGAGCTTCTCGGGAAACTCCACGATGCCGCCCTGCTTCTCATCCAGCCGTTCCCGGAGCAGTCCGTATGCCTCCGCTTCTTTTCCGGTGAGCTGCATCGTATAAAAATCCGAGATGACCGCGCCGCCGTCCCTGGGCTCATCCGTCAGCGTTCCTTCCACCGCGGCCGCGATGCTGTTCTGCCGCATCCAGTACATCAGAAACATCAGGCTTAAAAAAACCGCCCCTGTCCAAAATGCCGCCCGCGGGTGCTTTTTGATCCAGTTTTTCATGATCCTTCCCTCTTTCTTCCCTCATCCCCAAACAGTTCCGATGGTTCTTTGCACCGTCCTTTTTTGGAAAAATAAAACCAGATTTTAAAGACATAAAACAAATTTATCTCTTTAAAATCTGGTTTTGCCTGCCTTGAGTAACAACCCAGTCGAATATTTCTTTAGATTAATACTAGTACTGTATCCGGTTAGAAATAATAGTTTACGTTTATAGATATTTCTGTTATACTCCATTAAAAACGGTATTGGAGGATACGGATATGCCACGTTACGTTGTCACCCTGACGGACGATGAAA
>CATLCV010000147.1 GCA_949893755.1 uncultured Lachnospiraceae bacterium
GATGTCAGCGGTAGGATGTCCGGTGTGCTGCAGAGAAGAAAAAGGCTATGCCGTTGCGGAGCTGGAGAAAGATACGGAGATCGACGTTTCCTTCGAGGCTCCGGCAAGATTTGTCCGCGCCAACCCGAACGTCCGGGCAGACTGCGGAAAGGTGGCGGTTACAAAGGGACCTCTGGTATATTGTCTGGAAGAGACGGATAACGGAAAAAATCTGTCCGAGCTGTACGCAGATACCAGCCAGGAGATCCGGGAGGTGGATTCTGAGCTGTTCGGCGGGATCAAGGAGCTGATCTTCCAGGGAAAACGGATCCGGGAGAACGCGTGGGAAAATGGAGAATTGTACGGGGAACATCCGCTGGAGTTCACCGATGTAATCTTGAAAGCAGTGCCGTATGCATATTGGAATAACAGAGGTGTCGGGGAAATGACGGTGTGGGTGAAGGAACTGGTATAACCAAGACAGAGCCTGCCCCATAAGCGGCTCGTCATCGCAGATTGCGAATTTCATCATACTTTCACCAGCTTTCTATTTGCGTCTGACGTATAGTATCATATCAGCTTCACGGTCAAAGAACAACCTCACTGCCGCAGAATGTTTGAATTATGTAATGAAATGTTCTTGACAAACTGTTATCCCATCCGCTTATCAGCCGCCGACCGATAAAGAAGGCACTTTCCTGAAATGACACGCGTTTTCTGCGCATCACTTTCCTGAAAGTGCCTTTGTTCTTATTTCCGCAAAACAACGGACCAGGCAGCCATGCCTGCATCAATATTCGACATGCGTTTCCAGAGGATCAATACAGCTGCATCATCCATCATCTGACAAGCTGCGGATACTTCTCCTTATTCCTGCGCTTGCATTCATACATGATCTCATCCGCCTTTTGGAGGATCTCGTCATAGGACAGCTGATTGTCCGCCCCCTCGATATCCACGACGCCGTAGCTGAAGCTGCACTGATACTCGGCATATCCTCCGGTCTGGAAGTCCCGCAGGATCTCCGCCATCTTCCGCTCGATCAGCTCCCCGATGCTGCCGCTGAGCACAAGGCAGAATTCATCTCCGCCGATCCGGGCAAATGTATCCTCGCTCCGGAAATTGGCTTTGATCAGCTCGACAAAATTCTGGATATAGATATCGCCTTCCAGATGTCCGTACTTATCATTTACATATTTGAGCCCGTCCAGGTCGAGATAGCAGAGCGTGGTGTCCTGCTCCTCCCGGAGGACCATTTCCATATATTCTTCAAAAAACAGACGGTTCTTAATCCCTGTACCCGGATCATGGTACGCCTTGCTGGTCAGAGTATGGGCGGCGCGCTTCTCATCGGTGATGTCAACGATGATGTGTACGTAGGAGTCATGCTCCTTCCACTCGATCGGAAAGGAAGTGATCCGGTAATAGGTATCGGCCTCGCCGGTCATTTCCCATACCTTATACTGTTCCTCGCTGTTCCATTTGAGGATCTCGCCGTGGAACGGGAGCCGTTTTTTACAGGCGGTACAGACCTCCGAAGCCACGTTCCCTTCCTGCTTTTTCTTATTGCAGTACAGGATTTCCTTTGTATTCATGTCGATTACGAGGAGCCATTCCTTCCGTTTGCTGAGCATCTCGATCATCAGCTCGTTATAGCCCTCGATCATCTCGGCGCGGTTCTGGGACCTTATGACCTCTTCCTTCAATTCAGCTTCCCGTGCCCGCAGCTCTTCCAGCTCCTGATTCAGCCGGGCCTCCCGTGCCCGCAATTCCGCCACTTCCGCCTGCAGTAATTGAAAGTCATGCTTCAGGGAACGGTAAGGCTCTTCCAGTGTCGAATCTGTCTGACTGTTCATCAAAGTTTTATCTTCCACGATCAATTCCCTCCCTGGTTTGATGTCTATAATTTATTTTAGCACATTTTAAAAACACTTACAATTCATCCGGGAGAAAATAAAATAAATATCTGCTGTGATCAGCATTCTTGACCGATGTATTGATTTGATCTATACCAGCTATTCCTCGCCGGTATATTGATGACGCAGCATAAACATACAAACCGTGCCGACGATACTTAATCCCGCAAAGATCAGATATCCCGCATTTAACGAGCCTGTCCGGTCCAGCAAAATGCTCATCAGCTGTACGCCGAAGGCGGAAATAATACTGATTCCGATCTGGATATAACGGTTTGCGGACTGGTATTCCTGTGCCCCGAATACATGGATGATGGAAGAAGGATGCAGATTCGGCGTCCCTCCGACGATGGAAGCCATCATCACTGCCGCGATCCAGATCAGGGGCATTCTCTGCGCATTTCCAAAATAGAACAGTACACACGCGCATACAAAGGTAGACCCTAAAATTCTCGCCGCGATCGGCGTTCCCAGCTTATCATCCAGATATCCGAATATATAACTCAGAAAAATACCCAGGATGGAGGATGAGGAAATGATCGTCAGTGCCATTGATGTTTCAACTCCGACCTCTGACATACGTACAAGGAAGAATCCCATAATTGGACCGATGGCTCCATTAAAAATTCCATATCCGATCATCAAAGCCCACGTTTCCGGCTTCTGGAATAATTCCCGAAAGGTCCATTTTGTCTGATAGGTTCCCTGCTGTACCGGTTCTTCTATGGATTCCTTTTTTTCGATACCGTCTGTATGCATTCCCAGCTCTTCCGGCCTGGATATTCCGAAGAAAAACGCCAGGATCACTGCAATGACCAAAATACAGGTGATGATCACATAGCAGGCTGTCAGCCCGATGCTTTGGGTTCCGATTGACAGCAGCGTGATAGAGGTAGCGGAATTAAGCGGTGCGGCGATCGTTACAATGCCCAAAACACGTCCCCTGGTAGATTGGAACCAGTTTGCGCAGAGCTGGAAACAGGTCATCTGTACGGCCTGTGCCGAAAATTTTGTCAGTACCGCGCCGGCCAGGTACAGAGCATATGCCCCTTCGGCCATGGAGTAGGCGATTCCGATCATCAATGTACCCAGAGCCATTGCGCTGAATGAGAGAATACCAAAGATCCGGGTGCCGTTTTTTAAAATAAATGTACTAAAGCCGAACGATAAAAGAATAAGAATATAATTTGCAATCGTGATCGGCATGGAAACGCTGGAGAAGGACCATCCCATTTTTTGAGTAAAAGCCGGTTCAATAATATTCAGGGCGTCGCTTGCAAGGCAGCAGCTGAAGTACATGGCCAGACAGCCCAGCAGGATGATTCCTGCCGCGTGTTTTTTAAATTTTGCAGAAGCATTTTTTTCAAACATGTTTTTCCCTCACTTGTATCTGTTCTAAATTGTCATTTTTATTCTTCAATATGAGTGTTTCTGCAGAGTATCATTAGAAACAGGACCGCAATATTCATGGCAAGCAGGACAAAATATGCCATTTCGTAGGAACCGGTCATATCCGCGAAAAGCGTCATAAACGGAATTCCGCAGGCCGCGATCAGGTTGACGACGATCGCCAGGTAACGGTTGACCGCCTGATATTCACGGCCGCCGAATACATGCATGGTCAGGGCGGGCTGGAGGACCGGAGCGCCTACAAAAAATGTCAGTCCCATGGAGGCAAGTACCGGGATCTTGAAGCAGAAGCCCGCGACGGCCGCGCAGTACAGGATGGCCGCGACAATCCCTGTCTTCGGCGCGCCTGCTTTATCTACCAGCCTGCCGTAGACCGGAGACATCACGATACCCAGCAGTCCAAAGACCAGCATGTATTTCATACAGGAACTCAGTTCTACGCCCATGCCCGTCAGGCTGTTGAAAAACTGGGAAATAGCAGCGGTGAGCGTCATGTTAAAGATTCCGATCCCAAGCATGATGCACCAACTCTCCCGGATCCTGAGCAATTTGCCTAATGACCATTTTGAGGCTGTAAAGGCAGCAGGCTCCTGATCCATGTGTTTTTCATTCGTGCCTTTCTGAATGCCGTCCACAGTCAGTCCGGCTTCTTCAGGCGTGGTGCGGACAAAAATAAATGTGAGGATGCCGATCCCGATCATGATCGATGCTGACACGATCATCATTTTAGTAAATCCGAGACTGGCATAGAGAAATGTCAGACCGGAAGAGGAGGTAGAATTTGCCAGTGCGAAAGATGCCCCCATCAGTCCAAGGACCAGACCTCTTGTTTTTTCAAACCAGCGCGCGATCACCTGAAATACACAAAGCTGCAGGGCCTGAAGGAAATTTTTCAGGAAAAAGCCTCCGATGGAAATGACCGCAACAGAACCTATATTGTAACCGATGCCGACAAGCAGCGCTCCGCAGGCCATGATTAAAAATGAAACGGCGGCAAATCCCCGAACTCCCTTTTTCATAATGATCGTACTGAACACGAAGGCGATAAAAATAACCGTGTAGCCTCCGACTGTCCATCCCATAACAGCCTGGGTCGCAGAGCAGCCCAGCTTTTCCGTGATTGGATTCTGGATCACGTTGATGATATCAGTTCCAAATACACCGCTGCAGTACATGGTGATAAAACTGATGATGATAATAACAGCTGCCCTGACTTTAAACTTTGGTGACGCATTTTTTTCAAACATCTTTGTTTCCTCCATCTGATAATTCCGTATTTTTGTTATTTTACATATTCTGAAGCGTAAATGTAAATTCATAGGAGCCGCTTCCGACTTCCTGCTCCAGCCCGGGCAGGCGAATCTCCGCCCTGGTTCCGGCCGGAACCTCCAATTTTAATATTCCGTTTTTCCCATCCAGCGTCCATGCGCTGCGAATCCTTCCATAAATGCTCTCAAAGCATCCTTCCGCTTCTGTCAGATGGTACGCAAAGGAAGGCTCGATTCGGAATTTCCGGTATCCCGGTTCCAGACACCGGATGCCGGAAAGTGTACGGTACATCCAGTCGCCCACGCATCCAAAGGCATAATGATTATAGGAATCCCTTGTCCTTGTACCATCCTCCATGATCGCGTTCCAGGTCTCCCAGAGGGTGGTCGCGCCGTTTTTTACCTCATACAGCCAGGACGGGCACTTTTCCTGATACAGCAGCGCTTCCGCCGTATCCTGATGTCCGGTTTTTTCCAGGACGTCCAACAGATGCTCAATGGACAGAAAGCCTGTATCCAGACGGTTTCCGTTTTCCTGGATCATTTGGACCAGATGCCCGGCCATTTTCCGGAGCTTTTCATCCTCCGCCAGTTCCATGGCGATCGCCAGAACGTAGATACCCTGCACGCTTTTGCGGATCCGTCCGTCCTCGCTGACATATTCATCGGAGAATGCCTTGCGGATATTTCGGTTCAGTTCCTCATAATGCATGGCATCCGCGTCTTTTCCAAGTACCCGGCATATGTTTGACATCAGGTGGGCGGAATGCGCGTACATCGCGGTTGCCACATGCTCCTTTGTCGTATGCGCGGATCGGAACATATCCGTTTCACCGCGTTCATTTTTACAGCTTGGATAACACCAGTCTCCAAAATGAAATCCGGTATTCCACAGGTATTTCTGTCGCTCCAGGCGTTCCGGCGGCACCTCGCCTTCTAATTCCGGAATATGTTCAGAGGCATCCTTTTCCACATAATCCATCCACCGCTTCATCATTTCAAAATGCTCCTCCAGGATGGAACGGTCGCCGTAAACCTGATACAGGATCCAGGGAACCCGAACCGCCGCGTCGCCCCAGCCGGCGGATGTATCCGTGCCGAACGCATCCTTCTGCATCGCGTTATATCCGAGCGGATAAGGGATGATCACCGGGATCAGACCATCCTCAAACTGTTCCTGTTTCATATTCCGTAACCACTTGTCGAGGAATCGTCTGACATTTTGATTAAAGGCCGCGGTTCTTACAAAAATATAGATATCTCCGGTCCAGCCTGCCCGCTCTCTCTGCGGACAATCGGTCGGGATCGAGAGCATGTTGCCGCGCTGGCTCCACTGGATATTTGACTGGAGCTGGTTCAGCATCGGGTTGGAGCAGCGGAAGCTTCCGGTCGTTTCCAGCGCGCTTCCCAGTACGATCCCCTGCACCTTTTCCGCGGTAAGTGTTCCCGGATAACCGGTGATTTTTACATAGCGGAATCCATGGAATGTAAATTTGGGCTCAAAAACCTCCGTATCACCGCCGCGTAAGATATAGTAGTCAGTCTGGTCTCGGTTCACTCCGGAAACATTGTTGATAAAGCAGCCGTTTTTATCCAGCACTTCTGTAAATTCCATTTTGATTTCCGTTCCTGCCGCGCCCTGTACCTGCAGCCGGATCCCGCCGACCATCACCTGCCCAAGGTCAACGATGGTCTCGCCCTTCGGTGAAGTCAGGATTTCTTTTGCTTCCAGAACCTGCGTGCAGGCTACGGGCTCGCAGGAAATGCCATGCAGGTTTTCGAAATCATAGGATTTTTTCTCCGCGTATTTCGCGCGGCCCATATCCGCCCCCGGCTGATCCAGATAGGAGGTATCGATCCGGGCATCCTGCTTTTCACCGATCATCAGATCTGAATATACAACAGAGCTTTTTACATATTGGAAGCTTTCGTCGGACAAGATAAATTCTGATTCCGTTTTCCCATAATCCAGCTCTATTTGTGCCAGCAGGGACAGCTCAAGCCCATAGTTGTTTCCGTAGCCCAGTATGCCGAAGGTGCCCCGGTACCAGCCGTCTGCCAACAGGATGGTGATCACATTGCTTCCGGCCTTTAAGTATTCCGCCACATCATAGGTCTGAAATTCCAGGTATTTGTGATAGGCTGTGAAGCCGGGGTTCATCCGGCTTTCCGTGATCGCCCTTCCATTGACTTTCACCTCGTACAGCCCATGGGCGGTGATCGAAAGCCATGCGGCTTCCGGAGTTTTTTTGACATCAAATTCCTTCCGGTAAATGTGACAGGGCTCCAGATTCCTCTCGGCCTTTTCCGGAAACCCTTTTCCGGCGATGCTTGCCATGAAGTCCTTTACCATTTCTTCCTTTGAAACCATCCGGATATTCTGATCCAGATCCTCGCTGCGGCATCCGATCCAGTCCGCCCGCCATTCATGCTGACGGATTCCCATGGAAAATGAATGGGCGGTACTGTCCGCATGCTCCCCATAATTATCCGTAACAGAAACCACATATTGATATTTGCGGTTTGATCTTAATTCCTTCCCCTGATAAATGATTGCGGTCTGGGCCGCGGAATCGCGGTGTGTGCTGTCCCACATGCATTCTCCGGTTACGGGATCGCTCACCACGATCCGATATGCCTTCTGCACCACATCATTTTTGTCGGAGCTTAACTGCCATGAAAAATCGACTTTTTGCTGATCCAGTCCGATCGGATGTTCCAAACCACAGCATCTTACATTTTTTACGGTTAACATTGTGCTCTCCTCCTTTGTCTGTTTCAGTAATATCAGTATAAGCATTGCGGGAGAAGAAATATATATTAAAATATAATAGGATTATTATTGATTTTTAAGATTGTAAGATCTATAATGAGCAGAAAGAATGGTATTTGGCAAGGCAGACATACCACGTAAGGGGGATGCCTGCCTGATCGGGGATTTTCCGCGTATCGGGGTCAGGAGGCGCTGCTATGATAAGAGAGAATACGATAGAGCAAATGAGAGCGTATACGGCGAAGCTGGTGGAGTCCGCGCGGCTCCCGGAATATGACTTTGGCGGCAGTCTGCTTGCCAGGGATGTATTCCGGGACGATTCGGATATCTTCATCAACCTGCATACCCGTGAGGTGAACAGTACCACGTCCTCCCTGCATGGACACGATTTTTTCGAGATGAATTATGTTATCAGGGGAACCTGCTTTCAGGTGATAGACAAACGGGAACCGATCGAAGTGAAGGAAGGCTCCGTCTGCATCATGAATCCGAACGCGCGGCACAACATTTATGTGGATACGAAGGAGGACCTTGTCCTGAATATCGGGCTGAAAAAGTCCCTGTTTACCGCCACCTTCTGGGCGCTGCTGGAACAGCATGAGAATCTGGGGCAGTTTTTTTTAGACTACTTTCTCGCGTTAGATACGGAATCTGATTTTTTATTGTTTCCCCTGCAAAGGGATGAATATGTGGAACAGCTGGTGGATTCGATCTGCCAGGATTATCTGCAGCGGAAGCCTTACGGGCAGCTTACGATGCGGTGCCTGCTGATCCTCTTTTTCACGGAGGTGATCCGCCTGCAGACCTGCCAGGTATCGTCCAGCCAGTTTACGGATAAGATTTCCGTGAAGATTACGGCGCTGTTCCAGTACCTCAGCATCAATTACGCGACCGCTACCCTGGCTTCGGCCGCAGAGTATTTTCACTATCATCCCAATTACCTGTCCGCTTTTGTAAAAAAACATACCGGAAAAACATTCAGCTCCATTCTGAATGATATCAAGCTGTCACAGGCAAATTACTATCTGGCAAATACAAACCTGCCGATCAAGGTGATCTCTGAAAAATTGGGATTCGGCCAATTATGCAATTTTTACGACTTTGTTCGGAAGAATTTTGGAACTACTCCAGGGAAGTACCGGAATGCGCATGGGGCGCTGAATGGGGAAATGGCTTCGAATCTCGAGAAGGCGCCCAGAAAGAATTTTTAATTCATTGATTGTCCGGTAAGAAAAGTGTATAGTATAGAGTAAAGGAAAACACAGCGGTCCTAGATGTAACGAGCCGTTGATCTTTGGAGGAAATATATGATGCATATTCAGTCTCTGACTCTGAAAAATTACAGATGTTATGAAAACATAGAGATCAATTTTAACCCGGAATATACCGTCCTGGTGGGGGTAAACGGTTCGGGAAAGTCTGCGGTCCTGGATGCTGCCGCAACTGCACTGGGGAGTTATCTTGCCGGATTTGACGGGATCCCTTCCAATGGAATCTGGCAGGACGATGCGCATCGGAAAATGTTTGAGCTTGGAAGCCGCGTGGAAGCAGAAGCGCAATATCCGGTAGAAATTGGGGCAGTATGTTCCGTTGGAGATCAGGAACTTGCATGGAAAAGAAGCCTGCATGGGAAAACCGGCAGAACCCATATCAGCGAAGCAAAATCAATCATGGATTATGGCAGAGAACTTCAGATGAAAGTCAGGCAGGGAGACAAGTCGGCAATTTTGCCTGTGATCGCATATTATGGCACGGGAAGACTGTACATGCAGAAACGGCAGAAGAGAAATGCTTCTGCGGAAACTACATTTACCCGGACATCGGGTTATCTGGATTGTCTGGATTCCGCGTCAAATGATAAGCAGATGATGAAATGGTTCGAGCAGATGACCGCGATCCAGATCCAGGAAGGAAAGCGGATTCCAGAGTTAGAGGCAGTAAAACGCGCAATGGGAAAGTGTTTTTCAGGAGTCAGACAGCAAACACATACGGCAGATTTTGAGTATAAGATGAAAACTAAGGAAATAGAAATCTTATATGAGAAAGGAGATTCCAGAGAACGGCTTCCGATGAAAATGCTGAGTGACGGGCTGCGTATTACAATCAGTATGGCGGCGGATATCGCATATCGGATGGCAATCCTGAACCCGCAGCTATTGGACGATATTTTAGAGAAAACACCGGGGATCATATTGATCGATGAAGTTGATATGCACCTGCACCCAGAATGGCAGAGACGGATTATGGAGGATCTGCATTATATTTTCCCGAAAGTCCAGTTCATTGTCACGACGCATTCACCCAGCATTCTTGCAAATGTAAGGCAGGAACATATTCTGCTGCTGGAAAACGGAGAGGCATTTTCTCCTGGAAATACAACGTATGGCAGGGATGTTACAGCCATTTTACAGGAAATGATGAAGGTAGATGTCCGCCCGGAGGAAGTGAGCAAAATTCACGGCCCATCAGGCCGTGAATGATAATAAATTTATCCATGATTCCGCCAGTCCAGCGGACTCACCCCCGTATTCTTTTTGAACAGCCTGCTGAAATACCCCTGATCCTGATACCCGATCATCTCGCTGACCTGCTTCACGGACAGCTCCGGGTTGTGGGACAGGTAATGCTTCGCCTGGGACAGCCGCATCTGCGTGATGAATTTCAGCGGGGACATCTGGTACTGCTGCTGGAAGATCCTGGTCAGGTAGCTGGGGCTGTAGTGCATGCTGCCCGCGATCAGGTTCAGATTGATGTCCATATTATAATTTTGGACCAGGTAATCCCGCAGGGTGGCGGCGATCTGCTCCGGGGAATTCCGGGTCATGGATTCATTGAAAATGTCTTCGTAAGCCTTCTGCTCGATCTGATACTGCTTCCGGATGTTCCCGAGAGCCAGGGTCAATTCTTCCGGATCTACAGGCTTTAACAGATATTCGGACACATGCAGGCGGATGGCGCTCTGTGCGTATTCAAAATCGGAATATCCGCTGATAATGATAAATTTTGTCAAAGGACAGTGGTTGTAGACATTTTCCAGAAGCTCGATCCCGTTCATGACCGGCATCCGGATATCCGTGATCAGAAGGTCCGGGTTGTGTTCCTTCACAAGCCGGTTGGCTTCGTCCCCGGTCTGTGCCTTCCCCGCGACTTGAAAATCCGGGGCGCACTCTTCGATCTTTTCCGCCAAATGGTCTAAAAGAAGGATCTCATCTTCCGCTACGATGACAGAGTATTTTGTTGTTCCCATAATACATTCTCCTAAGTAAAAATATGCTCACAGCCGATAAAACCATGGTTTTCCGGAATCTACGGAGCCTTCGTACATCTCCCGATCGCCACGATCCCGTGGTGCTGCCCGGTATTCCCATATTCAAAAATGACCTGATCTCCGCAGTGCAGATGCCAGCGGATGTACACATTCAGCAGCCCCAGCCCGTCAATATTGAGTTCCGGCAGTCCGGGCTGCTCGTCTGCAATCCGGATGCGCTCCCGGATCATTTCCAGGGATTCCTCTGAAAATCCGCTGCCCGTATCCTCCACCTCGATCCGCCAGCAATCTTCCGTGATCACACTCCGGATGGTGATGTCCCAGGGCGGCTTGCAGTCGATCCCATATTTCAAAGCATTTTCCACAATGGGCTGGATGATGAGCTTGGGCACGGGCACATCCAGGATGGACTCGTCCACCTCAATGGTGTAATTCAGATTTTCCTGAAAACGCACCTTCATGCAGTACAGATATTTCCGCACATAATCCATTTCCTCCCGAAGGGTGACGGGAGCGTTGGAACTGCCTGTAATGTACCGCATCATCCGGGTCAGGTTCCGGCAGATCGTGATGACCTCCTCCTTCCGGTCCTTCTCCGCCAACACGATGATGCTGGCCAGCGTATTATAATAAAAATGCGGGTTGATCTGGGACTGCAGCGCCAGGTTCCGGGATTTCAATTCCTGAGCGCGGGAATCCAGCAGTTCATTCATGGACTTTTTCAGGTTCACATTCATGTCGGCAAATTCCTGGTTCAGCTCTTCCAGCTCCGCGAAGGAATTGCTCAGCTCCGCCTTATTGTTTTCATCCAGGGTATCCAGCATGGTCTTATGGATGACCCGTTTCAGCTTCCGGATCGGTTTGATGAGCTGCCGGGAGGTCATATAGGAAAAGACCAGGCAGAGGCCAGCCATCAAAAATCCCACCATGATCATAAAGCGCATCATATTCCTGACCGGATGAAGGACTTCGGCTTCGTCCTGTACGATCACATAGGTCCAGCCGGTGTAGGAGGAGGTATTGTGGATCAGCAGCTCCTGTTCTCCTGCGGCTCCCAGGGTTTTCACAGAATCATTTCCCGGCTGACGGCTCACCAGGGAATAATAATCCGCAGGAGCGTGTTCCTCCTCCGACATTTCGTAAGGATAGACCATATTTCCATCGGCGTCATAGATATAGACGGCAGGCGCGTGCTCTGTCCTCCTCCGGTAGGTCGTGATGCTCTTGAAGACAGAGGAGCATTTTTTCATGGTCTCGATCACGCCGATCTCTTCCTTGGAGCTGTTCCGGAGCGTCCGATAGAGGGAAATGTACCAGGTGGGCGGCGTGCTGGAGGTGCCGCTGGTCTTTAAGTCATTGGTGGCATAGGGCAGGCTGACGGTCTTTTTTCCGGCATTTTTTGATACCGTGTCCATCCAGTCCAGGCCGTCCAGATCAATGGGGTAGATGTTGGTCTTGGTGCCAACCCGCAGGAGGTAGCCGTTGTAATCGTAGAGGTTGATCTGGTCCGCGTTCAGGTTCGTGCCGTTGATGGACATGAAAAGCCGGGCCAGGCTCCGGAACTCGTCGGACGCGGCCGAGGTATCCGTCCATTCGGAGAGCTGTTCCTTGATCAGGCTGCTGTAGGAAATGTTGATGGATACATCGTCCAGCTCCCGGATCTCGGAATCGGTCTGGGTCAGGAAGGAGCTGTTGAGCTCCCGGAGGTTTTTGGTTTCCCGCTCGATCAGGATGTCGGAGGTGTAATGGTAAAAAAAGACCGAGTAGAGGAGGACTACGATCAGGGCCATGAAAAAATAGGTCAGGAAAAAATGGGTCTGCAGTTTGTGTTTCATTTGAAAAAATGGGCCTTTCGTGAGTGTAGTTGGCGGCGCGGTTGGAGCGGCAACTGGTTTTATGGTACAACAGAATGTCGGAAAATGCAAATATAAATATGAGGGAGTAGATATTATGTACAATATATAAGAACGGGGAGAGAAGGTGTCATGTGTAAAATGTATAAGTGGAATTGAGAAATGTGCAAAAAACTGTGAAAATTGTAAAAAATGTCCTAATTTTAAAGCGGATCGTACATAGACTATACCGGAAAAAGAGGGTAGGATGGAGGTAACAAGAAACACAGGGTTCCGGGAAGCGGAAACGGGTGTAATAAAATTGGGAGGATGAAAAGATATGAAGAAAAAAATGATCAGTGCGTTGTTGTGTACGGCGATGGTGGTTTCGATGGTGGCAGGATGTTCCGGCGGCGGAAATTCTGACGGCGGAAGCCAGGACAGCGCGGAGGAGAGCACCGAGAGCGACGGCGGAAGTGAAGACGGGGAAGACGCGGGCAGCGCGGATTTTGCGGGAGAGGAATTGAGTATCCTGGTGTCCGCGGGATGGATGGACAACCGGTACGATGATACGATCGCGAGATTTGAGGAGACCTATGATGTGACGGTGGACCTGCAGACGATCCCGGCGGATCAGTACAGCGATATCCTGCAGTCCAAGCTTTCGACCGATTCCTGCGCGGATATCTTCTGGATCCAGTCCAATCCGTTTGCCATCAGCTCCGTGATCGTGGATCCGGAAAAGTATTGTATCGATTTTTCCGATGCGGGCTGGAAGGACACGATGCCGGAAGCAAGGCTTTCCTCCTGCGAGTATGACGGCAAGCTGTACGGGCTGCAGATCTGGCACAATTCACCGGAATATGTCATGGTCTACAACAAGACATTATTTGAGGAATTGAAGCTGGAAATCCCGACGACCTATGATGAGATGCTCAAGGTCTGCGAAACGATCGCGGCAGAGGATATCACACCGTGGTTCCTGCCCGGCGCCGACGGATGGCAGCACCAGCTGGCATTTTTCCAGATCGGCGGCGTGTATGAGGAAGCGGAGCCGGGACTGTATGACGCATTGAATGACAATACGGCTACCTTTGCGGACAACGAAAAGATGCTGGAAGTGCTGGGGCAGTTCAAGGAATTATCTGACAAAGGATATTTCGGAGAGGACTGGATCGGAACCGACAGCGCCAACATGGCAAATGAATTCGGCGACAGGAACTGTGCGATGGCAATGGCAAATTCCAGCTACATCAAACAGATCCAGGAAGAGACAGGTACAGAGGATGAGTTCGGACTGTTCCTGATCCCGCTGGGCGACAACTCCAGCTTCCCGACCAACCCGGCAGGCCCGACCATGTTTGGTTATAAGGGAACTGAGCATGAAGAGCTTGTAAAGACATTCTTCGATTTTGTAACGACGACAGAAAGCCTGCAGGAAATCCTGGACAATTCACCGGCTTATACCAACCTGGACGTGAACGACGACGGACTGGAACAGCACTGGCTGCCGGAGGAAGAAGAGTTCATGGCTACTGTGGATAAGGATAAGATGGGCACCGCAGTGCTCCAGACAGGAACCAAGTATACCAACGACTACTGGGGAGACTTTGGTGCGGATATGATCTCCTTCTGTCAGGACCAGAGCGAGGCAAATGATGTCCTGAAAAATATGGATTCCAACCGGGCGGAAGCGGCGAAGATCGCCGGAGACAGTGCCTGGGAATAAATAGAACGGGAACCTGATGCGTGCCGGGGGTAGGTACCCCGGCACTTTTTAAAACCGGAAAGTGGTGATTTTTTTGAAAAAAAGTAGAATTTATCCAATGTGGTTCCTGCTTGTTCCGCTTGTGCTTTACAGTGTATTTTTCCTTCTTCCCAGTATCCTGGGAATCGGATATTCCTTCACGGACTGGAATTCCCGGAGCATGGGAGAGGTCAATTTTGTGGGACTTCAGAATTATATCGAGATTTTTACCTCGGACAAGGATTACCTGTCAGGGATCGGGCATACCCTCATGTTTACGATCATTTCCAATATCGTGAAGCTGATCCCGGCCCTGTTCCTGGCGATCATGCTGAATGAGAGCATCCGGGGAAAAGGACTGTACAGGACGCTTTTGT
>CATLCV010000148.1 GCA_949893755.1 uncultured Lachnospiraceae bacterium
TATGTGCCTTGCCTACATAAAGGCCCGGATGTCTTCTGTCCTGTATCTCCCCGAGCTGAGCTGCTGTTTTATCTTCAGGCCGTCCTGCACTTCTTAACATCTCTTTTCCTTCCTCCAATCCGGAGTTCACATGTTCATTTCCTTTTTTGTCCACTCCGTTTCTCCCTCTGCGTTTCTTAATATGGTGGAAAAGGTATGCGAGCATAAATCCGATTAAAAAAGCGGCAGCAACAGCAATGCCGACATTCATCTTACCGCCATTATTACACGAATTGTCCCTGTTCGCCACAGTGCTCCCGCTTTTGCCTTCCAATTGCTCTTTATTTTCTTCCTCTTCTTTTCCCGACTTTGCAGAATCCCCTGGTTTTTCTTCTTCATCTGCTCTTATGCTCTCTACGCCTTTACCTCTCGGCTCGCTTTCATTTTCCAGCGGTGCTGTCTGTCCCTCAGTTGCTTCCGGCTGTATTGCCTCTCTTTCCATATCCCCTTGATTATTCATCCTTCCATTCAAACCTTTCCCCACAGAGTGGAATAAACAGAAATTTTGTACACCCAATCTCAATCTCATCGTAAGGATGCAGCGTCACCATGCCAAGGGCTGCTTTTCCATTCACCCGATTAATACTTCGGCCCTCTCCAGGCGCAAAATAGAATACCTTTTCCCGTGTGTCATATGCAATTACTGCATGCCGCTCTCTGGAAATGGTCTCATCTCCGCGGATACAGATATCCATTTTTTCCCCGCGTCCAATAAAATTGTTATCTGAATGGATGCGGTAATCCCGCCCCTTTTCCGGGCCGCTGATGCTTACCAGCCAGCCAGTCACAGGATCCATCCCCATCTGCTGCGGTACAACGCCGATGGTTCTCCCTTCTTCACGATTGACAGAAGCCGTGCCGGAAAGCGGCATCGTCGCTCCGACCGAAACCGGAGCGGTCCGAAAGTCATCTGTTACAGGCTGCGTTTTCATCCCCCCATTCAACGGCATGGTTCTTCCGAAATCTGATTCGCCGCCTGACAGCGGCATAGTCGGAGGCATTCCCTGCCCCGCTCCCCCTACAGTGCCCATCCTGTTCTGTGCGTTTCGGCATGTCGGGCATTCCGAGTAAATAGATGCGTCATAATAATGTCCAGCGCTGCATTTTTTCAGTTCCATAGTTTTTTCTCCTCCCGGTATATAATATTTGATTTATAATATGTAACTTCGAAGCAACATCTTTTTTATTTCATTTTTATAACAAATGAATTTGTATCCGAAGCAAGATAAAATTTCACATTATTTCTTAATTTATATGGAACATTTGGCTCCAGCTTTTGTCCGTTTGAGAAATAAGTTCCAAAACTGGAATTCAGATCAATCAATACGGGATATCCTTCCTTCACCCTTATTTCGCAATGGACACTGCTGATCCCCTTTGTGCCCTGCGGAAAAACTATATTTGCTTTTCCCGAATCCCTTCCAAATACAAGCTTCCCTCCGACGGACAGGCAATACTCTTTCCCATGCTGAAATTCTCCCGATGATACTGCGCAAAGGATCAGCTGTTCCTTTCCACGAACAGGTTCTGTCTTCCATCCCTGTTCGTTTGCTGCAAAAGCAGGTTGATTCATAGCTGCGCCCATCTCCGGAGCCGCCCCCAGCTGGATATTTTCCGACCGGTTCCCCGCCGCACGCTGACTGGCAGCTATAATCTGGCGAATACATTTACGTAAAATTATTAGTAGGATAAATCCTCCTGCCACAATCAAAAGAACAGATTTTATCCAGGAATCCGAAAGAACCAATATAAAATTTATTGTCTCCTGTGACGCAATGCCTTCAAGCTGGGAAGGATCCAGATTCCATAATGTGTGCAGGATAAACGCACTTCCCCAAGTCAGAATAACCAGCGGATCAATAAACGCTTCTCCTCTCAGTTTTTCACTGCCCTTTTTCGCAAGCCCCAGAGCTCCTCCGTACAGTGTTCCCCAGAGCGCATGCCCTCCAACAGCCAGACATCCCCGTATGACCAATGTATTTGTAGCCGCCTTCCTTGCCTCTTCCGCAATTTGCGGAAGAGTCTCTGCAACATGCTGCAAATACCCTGTTATTTCCTGCTGAGAAGCCGATGGATTATTAAGCCATGTACTCATAATTTCCGCAATAATTGCATCTGAATAATTTCCATTGTATTGACTCAAACCATACCCTGCCGTCTCAATCGCTCCAAATCCTGCTCCAATCGCACAGCCAACCAGTATCCCCTCCAGTCCATACTTATATTTACCACGGCTTAATACCAGTGCTATGACAGCAAATTTTGCAATTTCCTCCGGAAGTGGCCCTCCCAGTGCTTTTGGAATGTCCGGAATAAGTCTGAGCAGATTACCTGTTCCCAGAAGGGAAAGCAAACCACCGGCCAGCATCAGAAAGACTACCTCAAAGATAGAGATTGTTCCTGGTATATTTAACTCCCAGAAAAAGATTACAATTGCCAGGAGAGGAAAAAAGGCCACGATCATATAGACAGCAAAATCTATTCCTCTCATACTGATTATTTCTCCATCCACGGTCCAGGTCAATGCAAATGTATTCCAGATCCAGACTGCCAGTATGGAAAGAAACAGACCTATTACGCCAAACCGCAAAAACAGCCATGGTTTTTGCCATTCATCCAGCATTCGTGAGGCTGCGGGTACATTTCCGGTCACACCTCGGATCAGTACCTGACCTCTTTGTTCCTTTGTATGAGGCTGCAGCACCTCTGAAAAAATATCCTTCCAGGAAAAAACCTCTGATAAATTGGATGCTTTATAAAAAAAAGTCTTATTCATTATTTTCACCTCCCTATTGTATCTGGAACATATTGACGCGATCTGCCAGATAGAAACGGTTTCCTCTTTGTAATTCGCAGGGGGCATTGGCAGGAAGCTGCCTGCCGTCCTCTAAAAACGTGCCATAAGAGGATTCCAGATCTGTCAGAAGGATTTTTCCATCTGTAACCTCTATTCTGCAGTGCAGACTGCTGATCCCTTTCGTGTCTTTGGGATAGACCGCCGTGCACAATGCCGGATTTCTTCCGAAAATAACAGGTGTCGTTGAGATATCAAATACTCTCCCCTGAAAATATCCTCCTGATCCAATCAGCATTATACCAGCTGAACTATGTCCTGCCGAAGGATGATCTTCCAAGTAGACCGTTTTCCCACCATTCCTGGCCTTGCGGTTCGTATATACATACAGGCTCACTGCCATTGCCGCAAGCACGATCAGAGCTATACGCATGAAGTAGCTGTCTTTCAACAGGTTCGGTGTACCGTTGCTATTTCCGCTTTTTTCTGGCCTTTTCTGCTCTCCTTCCGGTGCCTGATCGTTTTCCTCCCTTCCCTTTGAATCAGTATCTTCACTTCCACCGGAATCACTTTCTTCTACTTTCGAATCCTCTTCCGTTTTAAAGAAGACATCCATGGTCAGAAACAGGCAGGGGCTTTCCTTCAAAGTAATCGGCACTGCAATACCGGCCAGCCGTCCTGTTTCCGCAAGAACCATTCCTCCAAAATCTGTTATTTCGAATTCATCTTTTGTCTCCACATATACTGCATCTTTATCATTATGAAAGCCTTCTATATAATTCTCTTTACTTATGATCTGAATCCCATTGTCATCTACCGTATAGACACAAGATAAGATGTCGTCTCCTTCGGACAGGTCTTCAGAGTTCAAAATCTCATTCTCCGAAAAGCCTCCGTAATTTCTGTCAGCTATAAAAAGGGCAGCCCCCTGATCGCTTGCGGCAAATTCCAGGCTCATCTCATTCTGCGGATCCGATGCGGCGCATACACCAACACATTGATATTCGCTCCAGTCAATAACTTCCGACGCAATTATAAAAGAACAATTCCCTGCGTCAATCAAAATACCTGTACTATATATTGTAGAATCTGAATTTTTTCCTGCTATAAGTACAAGATTTTTCAGGGCATCCTCCTGTGCAGCCGCGTGTACTGTTACAGAATTTATTCCCAAAACTATTAGTACTGCTGTCAACATTGCTGCTGTCCAGTTCTCTTTCCAGCTCTTCCGCACGTGCCTTCCCCCTCCTCTCCCATGCATTTACATCCTCTCCTTCTCCTTTATTTGTGTTTCTGTACGTTTAAAATTTTCGTTTAACCTATTTCAGGGCTTATACGGAATCCATTCTCCATCTTCATAATTTCCCAGGCCGATCCTGCCGTCTTCCTGCAGATAAACGTACAGGCGTTCGCCTTTTTTCCATCCTTCTATGTAATCTGACGGATCCCATCCAAAATACGCAGATGTGTCATTATTATAGAAACCGCAGAACTGTGCATAAAAATCATCTTCTGAATTTCTGAGACAATGTCGCCCATCTGTATGAAAATCTACATAATCTCCTTTGATTTTTCCGTTCTCCCTACGGCCAATATACATCATGTCACCTTCAAACCATGTTTCTGCTTCTCGATCCGTTTTCAATTGCTGATCTTCCCTTGGTATCCCTGTTACCACACTTCCATCTTCTCCGCTGACATTGATCCATCTTCTTACTACCTTCCAGTCTTTATAGAAAGCTTCAAATATCCTGCCATCGGGGTCCACCTGTATACTGGGTCCATTTCTATCTCCTTTTGAATAATATGCAATTGTGTAACCTCCGTCACGGTTATAAATCGCTTCAATCCCTTCATAATTTCCATCCGAATATCCGCCTTCAATGTAATTCGTGTTTCCGTCCACAAAGAAGCAACATCCCCATCCTTCTGGTTTTTCCTCGCTGACCTCCCCTATATATACGGTTCCACTTTCATAGATAAGCACTGCCTGATCTGAAAATTCCTCGTCATTGGAAGTATACAGATTTTTCTTTGATAAGGACGCTTCCAGATCTTTTACTTTTTTCCCGTCTTTCCATGTCGATACTGTATATGTTCCATCCTTTTCATATACAATACCCAGGCCATTTCTTTCTCCATTGCTCCATTGGCCTTTATATGTCTGCCCCGATTCCTCCAAATATAAAATCCCAAAACCGCTCCTCTTTCCGGCATTCCAGCCGCCTTCATACCATCCCGCATCGGCCCATGTATATTTTCCGTGCCATCTGTATACTCCATTCACACAATATCCTTCATACTGGTCTCCACTTGCAAATGTGATCCTTGCTTCTCCATCTGGTCTGTTATTTTCATTCTTGAAGCCCTCATATTTTGTTCCGTCCTCACCCGACCATGTTTCCCATTGCGCTTTTGTCATACTCCGGTAGTCTGCCTCTGTCAATACCGCATCTGTCTCCGTTTTCGTATCTGTGTCCTCTGCTGTTTCCATACTTTCCTGCTCATCCTCTTCTTTTTGAGGTTCAGCTTTTCCGCCTCTTAATCCGGCAACGCAAAGAACCGCAATGGCAACAGCCGCACATAATACACCAAATATCCATTTTTTTGAGTGCAGCTTCAGACTTGAAGTCGTTCCTGTGGGTAAAATTATATTCGTATTGCCCTGGTATAAAGCGTTCTGCAGTTCCTCCATACTGTCAAACCGATCTTTTTTATCAATTGCCAGCCCTTTCATTAATACAGCTTCCTGCTGTTCTTCAATTACGATTCCATAGCTTGACGGCTTCCTCAGGTCATCCTTATTTAAACGGTCCAGTGATTCTGTCGGCCTCTCCCCTGTGATGGCCCTGTACATAGTTGCACATAAGGCATAAACGTCTGTCCAGGGTCCCTGCTCTCCACGGCTCCTGTACTGTTCTTCCGGCGTATAGCCGGGTTTCAGTACGACAGAAAGGCTTTTTTCCTCCTCCGAAATATAATTACGCGCCGCCCCGAAATCCAGCAGTTTTACGTTTCCATCTGCATCTGCTATCATATTATCCGGGCTGATATCACGATGGATCAGCCCCTTTTTATGTACCTCACTCAGTGACTCTATGACCGGTCTCATCATCTCAAATACCTGGTCTGCCGGAAGCCGTCCCCCTGAGTTATCAAGTACTTTTTTCAGTGTCTGGCCCTCTGCAAACTCCATAACGATATAGGCCGTCCCGTTTTCCTGAAAATAGTCTCTTACCTGCACAATTCCCTGCAGTCCGCTGAATTTTGCGAGAACCCTGGCTTCCTCTATAAACTTGTCCAGGCCCTTCTGATAAAATTCCTGATGATTCCCGGTCAGCATCGTGACCTCCGGTGTATACATCGCCTGTCTGGTCACGTAGCTGGAAGGATAAAATTCTTTTATCGCTACCTTATGATTCAGATTCAGATCCCATCCAAGATAGCTGATCCCAAATCCGCCTTCCCCTAAAACCTTTCCCAATATATATTTACCGTTCAAAATAGTTCCCGGCGTCAGATGATGAAGGGCCGGTTCATACTCTGAGATGTCAAAGCCACAATGCGGACAAGCTCCTTCTCCCCCATATTCCTTCATACACCCCATGCAACAATTAAATTCCATTTTTTGCTCCTCCTATTTCTTCTCCTGCCCGTACCTCCTGATTTCTCCAAGCTATTCCGTCTGCTCCCACTTTCCGTTTTTATATATTTTCAGACCGGCTCTTCCATCCGCCTGCATATAGGCATACATCGCTCCGTCCGCCCATTCTGTTCCTGAATCTAAAGTACTTCCCCAGATAAAATAGCCTGAACTTATATCATCAGATGATGACAGAAATTGCACCAGAATTTCATCCTCGACATTTCGAACCGCACACACACCATTCTTTTCTATTACAATATGTTCTCCTTTCATTTTTCCGTCTTCTTTGATTCCAATACACATTGTTTCGCCCTGAATCCATTGCTCCGGATCTTTTTCTGTGTTATCGTCATCTCCGGCAGTACCTGTTGTTATACTGCCATCTTCTGCATCAATGTTAATCCAGGTTCCAACCATTTTTCCGTCTTTCATAAAGCCTTCTGATCTGTTCCCATTTGGTTCTGTCATCAACCCTGGACCATTTAGCTCTCCATCAACAGTATATGTAATAACATCCGCAAAATCAAAATAAAGAGTTGTAACACCCGTGGGATTGCCGTCAATTCCAAACGTCCCCTCACAATATTCAAAGTTTTCTAAATCTTCCTTGGAAAACTGCGCTCCCCAGCCGTTTCGTTTTTGGCTGCTGGTATCTATTTCTCCAATATACATGGTTCCGTCAGACTGCAGAATAATCGCCCTCTTTGATAGTTCTTCCACATCGGAAATATAAATATATCCATCTTCCGTTTTCAATGGAACTCCCCGTAAATCTTCCACCTTTTTATTTTCTTTCCAAACTCCCATCTCATACTGATCCTTTTTATCATAGAGAATTCCCAGACCTTCTCTCTGGTTCTCATTCCATTCCCCTATGTAAACCTGTTCCGTATCTGCAAATTCAAGAATCCCGAAACCGCTTTTTTTTCCGCCCATATAGTTCCCAACATACATAGCTCCATTTTCCCAGGTATATTTCCCATGCCCCTGCCTGTAGCCTTCTGCAAAATATCCTTCATACTGATCTCCGTCTGCATAAATCACTTTTCCCATCCCATTTGGAAGGCCGTCTTCATTCTGAAATCCTTCATAGTGATTCCCATTTTCTGATGTCCATTCAGTCTTTATCTGCCTCCGAAAATCTTTTTCTGTTAGATCCGTCCGGGCATCACTCTCTTCCCTCACATATGCGATTCCCAAAAAACAGAGCAAGCTCACAACAGTTGCTGCAAGTAACAGTCCAGACTTCTTTTCTTTTGAATCCTGTTTTGGATGTGAGCCGTGAATCGGATTCGACTCCGGATTGGACGATCGAATCGGATCTGGTCCGGATGTCGGATTTGTATCAGGCATCGGAGCAGATCCGGACATCGTCCCTGCCTGATACAAGGCACACCGAAGTTCCTCCATGGTCGCAAACCGATCCTTTTTATACAGTTCCAGTCCCTTCATCAATGTCTTTTCCTGCTGCGGACTGATTATAATCCCCAGACTTGACGGCGGCTTCAATTTTTCACCGTTTGCCCGATCCAGAGACTCCGGCGGCAGTACTCCGGTAATTGCCCTGTAAATCGTAGCGCACAACGCATAGACATCCGTCCATGGTCCCTGTTCGCCGCGGCTTCTATACTGTTCTTCCGGAGCATAACCCGGCTTCAATATAATAGAAAGGCTTTTTTCCTTTTCGGAAATGTAATTCCGGGCCGCGCCAAAGTCCAGAAGCTTCACCCCGCCGTCTTTGTCTACCATCAGATTATCCGGGCTGATATCACGATGAATCAGTCCCTTTTTATGTACCTCTTCCAATGACTCGATCACAGGACGTATAATTCTGAGCACCGTTTCAACCGGAAGGCGGCCGCCCGATTTTTCAAGTACGGTCTTTAACGTCTCGCCTTCTGCAAATTCCATGATAATATATGCTGTGCCATTCTCCTGAAAATAGTCTCTGACAAGTACGATTCCAGGCAACCCGCTGAATTTTGCAAGGCTTCTGGCTTCCTCTACAAATTTTCCAAGGCCTTTCTGATAGAATTCCAGACTGGTTCCTGTAAGAACCGTAACTGTAGATGAAAACCTTGTCTGTCTTGTTACATGATGGATCGGATAGTATTCTTTGATTGCGACTTTATGCTCCAGATTCAGATCCCATCCCACATAGCTGATGCCGAACCCGCCCTCGCCTAATGCTTTTCCCAGCACGTATTTACCATTTAAAATAGTACCTGGCAAGAGCTGATAAAAAGCCGCTTCATACTTTCCGGCATCAAAGCCACAGTACGGACAGGAAGCATCTCCCCCATATTCTCTCATACATCCCATGCAGCGCTTAAATTCCATTTTTACTCCTTCCTAGTACATTATTATGCTCTGGTATACGATTGCGGAAAGTTCTGTTATGAGACTCCTGGCCAGCGCCGGATCCTGCAGTTGGCTCATCATAGCACAGACGATATAATCTCCCTGATCCGTATAAACGATGGCCACATCATTTTCCACATCTGATAATTCTCCTGTTTTATTTGCCGTCACAGCATGCTCCGGAAGCCCTGCCGGAAGCTTGTTTTTTCGTTCCTGTTGCTTCATGTAAGCAAGGATTTGTTCGGACCCCGCCAGCTCTCGATGATAAATTGCTTTTAAAAAACGTCCGCAGTCATTGACAGATGTATAATTATCTTCCGTAGAAGTAAATTCAAGCATCATCCGCCCCATGGAAGTATCCGAATATCCATGTACCTGACAAAACTGATTCACTTCCACCCTTCCTGCCGTGGCATCCCCATGCCCCAAGCGTACTGTCAGAGTATTGGCGGCATTATTGTCGCTTGCAGAGATCATGATTCTGATCAGTTCCTCTGTTTCGCCCTCATAGCTTTCCTGCAACTGCATCTCTTCCATCTGTTCATAAACACAGCCGGCAATAAAAAGCTTGATCAGGCTTGCTGCCTGCATCCGCTCAGAATACACCGATGTACAGGCTTCTGTTGACAGTTCTTCCACATATACCGATGCAAATCCATGATTGACCTTAATCGGCTGGAGAATTTCCTGAAGCTGTCGGCTCAATTCTCTGTTGCCGTCGTTCTCGTATCCATAATAAGTATTGATTCCTTCCACAATTCCATCTGACATTTTCATACGGTAATCGGGATCTGCCATATTCAAATCATCCTGCTTATTCGTCATGAATCCCAACTCAAGTATAATAACCGGAATTTTACTCCAATTGATCCCTGTCATTGTATCGTTCATCTGAATTCCCAGGTTCTGCATTCCGGTCCGGCTGCAATATGCATTCAATACACTTTCACCTAGCCGGCGGCTATTTTCATAAAGATCTCCTACATAAGGATTTTCCGCGGAGCCTATCAAAACCAGTGCGCCGTTCGTGCCGGGATCTTCACTTCCGTTTGCATGAATCCTTACAGAAATGTCTGCTTCCATATCGTTTGCCAAAGATGCCCGCTCTGCATTGCTGATCGCAGTTTCGTTATTTTCACGGGTCATAATGACATCATATCCCTGATCGACCAAACGATCTCTCACCAGCAATGCCACATCAAGATTAAGCTGAAATTCCGGGATGCCTGAATATTGCCCGCTGGTTCCCTCGGTCGCTTTTGCCTTCATAACTTCAGAGCCAGGTGCATTTGCTTCCAGATCGCTCATATCAATGTCCCAACCCTGATGCCCCGGATCAATGGCAATTAATATATCCTTTTTCTGTGTTCCCTTTTCTCCCATGTTTTTATCATCTGCTTCTTCTATACTTTTATCAACCTGTTCTTCCCTCCGTTTTTCCCACTCCTCCAACGATTTTGAAACCGAATCCCTTTCCTTTTTACTGGCTGGAACATTGTCTTCTGCCGTATACCCGGCACTTTTTTTACCACATCCCGAGAATACGATCATTCCTGCCAAAAGCAGGCACCAGACAACTCGGTTTTTCTTGTACATTTTTCTTTCCCCTTTCGTCCATTTTCTCTATGAAACATTTGAAATAATTTATATTCAGTCAGCATCTAACTGATAGCCTTTGGGATTCATACTAAATTCAATCTCACTTAAAAATTCAGCATTCTTCTTCTCTACATCTGATAGCAGACTCTCACCAAATGCTTCCGCCTCAATCGCCCCTATGTACCAGCTTTTGCTGTTAAAATAATTCTGCAGCTCCGGTGATTTAAACTTACGTCCACGCCTTGCATAGATTTCATTTTTTGCATAATTAATCTCCTGAAGACTCAATCCTTCCACATCAGATCTTGACAGCAGCTTTACTCCGCTGTCCTGCAAGATATATTCTGAGGACGTTGCTGATTTTGCTTGTGTTTTTTGTTTTGTCTCTGTTTCTGTTTTCGGTTTTATCACTACAACCTTATTTACTTTTTCTGATTTCTTGTCTGACTTTTTCTCAACTTCTGTATTCTCATCATAGTTGTCCTCAATGTCCCAATCTCCTTCCTTGGGAAATTCTATATCTTCACCTCCGTATGCCATACTCATCGGCATCGTTATGCGATTCTCTTTCGGGATAGCAAAATTCCAAATTAAAAAAGCCGCAATGACACCTGTCATCACAATGAATAGTAATTTTGACAGTTTTTGATTCCTAAAACCAGCTGTTTTTCCTTTGATTCCATCATTCATTCCCATAGTTTTCTCCTCTGCTCCCTCTTTTGCGATCATGTTTCTAAATACGCGAATATACCTATTTCTTTTTATTCTCATTTTTCATTATCAATAAATTGATTTTCTGTCGAAAATTTAGTAATATTGTATCATTTTAAAGTTATATTATCAACGTTTTTTCGTCATTCTCACTCATTTTTTTAATTAAGGAAAAGCAACTCTATTTATACTCTAACTTTTACAATATCCTAACACTATTCATTATCTGTTCTTTTTCATACATTTAAAATATCAAATGAGAATATAAACTTTTGAATTTAATTTCCGATTCAAAACGCGCAAAAAAAGCAGGCCCGCATAAGCCTGCCATATACGCATACTGTCAACAGGTGATCCGCACCTTTCTGATCCAAAATGGTTCCCGGCGGCAGATGATGGCTACCCTCGTTCTACTTTTTTTCTGATATCCATTCGCCATCTTTATAAACACTCATGCCAATCCTTCCATCTTTCTGGCGGCTTGCACACAAGGCTCCATCTGCCCATCCATCCGATTCTGTATGCCCCCAGATAAAGTAAATATCCGACCTCCCGTCATAGAACGGAAAGAATTGCACCCGGAATTTCTGTTCCGAATTTTCTATAGCATGGCTTCCATCTATAGAAATATTTATAAAATCTCCTTCGATGTCCCCATTTTTTTGGGAACCTATATACATCTTGTCTCCTTCGATCCAGGTTTCCAATTCCGTATCTATTATCTCGTTACCGTTTTCTTCCGTTACACCCGTTGTAATCTCTCCGGTATCCCCGTCCGTCTCAATCCATTTTCCAACCACCTCTTTTCCTTCCTCGTAATTGTAAAAGCCTTCTCGTCTACCTCCGTCCGGGTCTATCCACACATTAGGTCCATCTACTCTTGCATTTGAGAAATATGCAATCGTACTACCTCCGTTTCCAGTGTAATTCATAAGAATTCCATCCGCTTTCCCGTTTTTATACTGTCCTTCGGTATAATTTCCATTTGACGAAAAATGGCCACCCCATCCATTTTGCTTCTGCTCACTAACTTCTCCAATGTATATCTCACTTGTATCATTGACAATCACAGCTCGTCCGGACAATTCCTGATTATCAGAATAAAAAATATAGCTGTCTGTTCTATCCGCTATTGGAATTCCTTCCAGATATTCTATTATATTGTCATCTTTCCATACTCCCACTTCATATGTTCCGTTTTGATTATGTAAAACACCCAGACCATTTCTGTCTCCATTCTTCCACTCTCCATGAAAGGTCTTCCCCGTTTTTGACCAGTAACGCGCTCCAAAGCCACTCATAGTATCGTCAAAGATTCCTTCATACCAGTCTCCGTTTACCCAAGTATATTTTCCATACCCCTTTTTTTCTCCATCCTCAAAATACCCTTCATATTCGTCACCATTTTCATAGATTGATTTTCCCGCGCCATCTGCATAGCCGTCTTTATTTCTAAAGCCTACATATCGAACCCCTTGTTCATCCGTCCATGCTCCCCAGTGAACTTTTGTCTTACTGTTGAAGTCCTTTTTCGTCAGCGTTGTATCTAAATCCTCATTTGAAGCTGGTGTCCCGCCCTTTACCATTCCGCCCAGCGGCTTCTCTATATCATCTCTACTTTTTATACCAATAGCACAAGCTATCAATATAATCATACCCAAAATAATAAAACCAAGCTTTCTCTTCGATATCAGCCTTACATCTGGTACAGGAGCCGGAACCGGATCTGGCTTCAGAATCGGATCTGGTACAGGAGTCGGAACCGGATCTGGCTGATACAAGGCATTTTTCAGCTCATTCATGCTGGCAAAACGGTCTTCTTTACGCACCGACAGCCCTTTCATCAATGCCCTTTCCTGCTGTATGCTAATTGACACCCCCAGACTTGACGGCGGCTGGATCTCATCCCTGCTCAAACGATCCAGCGACTCCGGGGGCAGTATTCCGGTAATTGCCCTGTAGATAGTAGCGCACAATGCATAGACATCCGTCCAGGGGCCCTGCTCGCCGCGGCTTCTATACTGTTCCACCGGTGTGTAGCCTGGCTTCAGTACAACGGAAAGGCTCTTTTGCCCCTCTGATACATAATTCCGCGCCGCGCCAAAATCCAGAAGCTTCACCATGCCATTTGAATCAATCATCATATTGTCCGGACTGATGTCTCGATGGATGATTCCCTTTTTATGTACCTCTTCCAGTGACTCCATAACCGTTCTCATCATCTCGGAAACAAGTTCAAATGGCAAACGGCTGCCCTCACTGTTTTGAAGCATTTTCTTTAGAGTTTCGCCTTCCGCGAACTCCATGACAATGTATGCAGTTCCATTTTCCTGAAAATAATCCCGAACCATTACAATTCCTGGCAGCCTGTTGAACTTCGCAAGACTCCTGGCTTCCTCCACAAACTTGTTCAGACCCTTCTGGTAATATTCCTGTCGGCTTCCTGTAAGTACCGTGACCGTCGGATTGTACATTGCCTGTCTGGTCACATAACTGATTGGATAATACTCCTTGACCGCAATCTTGCACTCCAGATTCAAATCCCAGCCCAGATAGCTGATGCCAAACCCGCCTTCCCCCAGAGCCCTTCCCAATATATATCTGCCATTCAGGATTGTTCCCGGCAACAATTGATGAGGAACCGATTCGTAGCTTTCCCTGTCAAAACCGCAGTTCGGACATCTGCCACTTTCCTCCTGTTCTTCCATACATCCCAGACATCGATTAAATTTCAATTTTTCCTCCTTCACAGTACTTTCCGGTGCATACATTGGTTCCGACTCATACGATTCCAGTATATTCGATTCCGGCTCATTTTGATCCGATTCACACTCCATCAATTTGAGTGTACTTGTTTTCTCCGATTCCTCACAATACAGAGCATCATATAACTCTTTCATGCTTGCAAACCGATCCCCTGCCTCTGCTGCCAGACCTTTTATTAACGCCGCTTCCTGTTTTCTATTGATTTTCACACCCAGCTTTGATGGTAATTCCAATTCCTTCGTTTTCGAACGAAAAGGCGCACTAAGCGGTTCCTCTCCCGTAATTGCCCTGTACATAACAGCACATAGCTCATATATGTCTGTCCAAGGGCCCACTTCTTCCTCCATCAGACATTCATCCTTTTCGCTTACCGGCTCATATCCACGCTCTGGAGGCACAAAAGTAGCACCTATGGAATGATAGAAATAGTTTTCCACTCCATAAAAACCTTGTAACTCCGCCATATATAAATTTCTTTGTTGTCTTCTGCCTATAGGTCTTACCGTTATAATATCGGGACTGATACTTCCGTGGATCAGCCTTCTTTTATGTGTTTCCTCCAGTAATTTAATAATTGGCGGCATCATCTCAAAAACCTGGAATGACGGAATACGGCCAAGATTATTTTTAATAAGCTTTT
>CATLCV010000149.1 GCA_949893755.1 uncultured Lachnospiraceae bacterium
AAGGCGGTGTGGAGACGGGACAGGCCTATCGGGCGAAGATTTTCCGCGAACTGGGATTAGAGGCAAAATTTGTCTTTGCCACGACATTTCCCAATCACAATATCCAGCATGAAACGGCATACCTTGGCTTTCAGGATTCCGAAGTGATCTGGATGTACGGCTTTTTTACGGACTGCCGGATTTCTCCGGTCACCTATACGCTGGAACAACTGGAAAATACCTTTGAGGAGGGGAATTATTCGTTTTCACGGGACAGCAGCATTGTAAAATATGATTTCCGTGACCTGGGTGTGTATTATACGGTCTACATGACCGATGAAAAAAATGATTTTGTCCACAGAGTTGAGATGATTTCTAAGGGCTGTTTGATCCGGAAGGATTATTATACATATTGCAGGAGTTATTCGGAGTATTATGTTCCGGCGGATGGGCAGGCACAGCTGTACCTGAGACGATTTTTTAATGAGGATGGAAGTGTGGCTTATGAAGAAATTGTAGATGGGGATACAGCCCTTTATAAATTCCACGGCCGACTGATTTATTCCAGGGAGGAACTGCTTGCGGAGTTCATGGGGCGCCTGAAGCTTACGGAGGACGATGTGGTTCTGATTGACGCTGAGCCGGGAATGATAGAAAAGGCGGCATTTATACAAAACGCCGCGCCTGCAAAGGTGGGATTGGTTCTCCATGCCGATCACTTCTGGAATTACAATGAAGAACATGTATTGTGGTACGGGATCTATGAATATGCCTTTGCCCATCCGGAAAAGATCCGCTTTTTCATCACCAATACAGATGCCCAGAATCAGCTTCTCAGGGAACAGTTTCAAAAATATACGGGGGCTGTGCCAGATATCCGGACCATACCGGTGATGGGACTGGAGGGGCTGAAAAGGCCGGAAAAGAAGAGAAAGAGACACGCACTGATCTCTGCAGGCCGACTGGCGCCGGAAAAACGGATGGATCAGGTGATCCGGGCCGTTGCGGAGGCGAGGAAGGATGTGCCGGACCTGACGTTGGATATCTATGGGGAAGGCGGGGAAAGGGAGAAACTGCAGGAACTGATCAATACGCTTGGCTGCGGGGATTGCGTGTGTCTGTGCGGATTTCGGAAGCTGGGAGAGCTGTACCAGGAGTATGATGCATACGTGTCCGCGTCTTATGTGGAAACGCTGGGGGTGACCCTGCTGGAAGCAGTCGGTTCCGGACTTCCCATTGTCAGCTACGATATGCGGTACGGAGCGCAGATGTTCATTGATGAGGGGGAAAACGGGTATAAGGTCCCCTGGGAAAATGTGGAAGAGCTGGCAAAAGCAATCGTCCGCCTTTTCACAGAGGCGGATCTGGATGCATTCCAAAGGCATTCTTATGAAAAGGCGGAGGCTTATCTGACGAAGGAGGTAGTAAAGAAATGGAAGAACCTATTATGTTAGCGGATACGATACTGCTGTTTGACAGCTATTCTCCGGACAGCAGGCGGCTGTATGAATCTTTCCGGCTGGCGGGATGTGAATGCTCTGCGGTCGTTCTGGAGGAAAATGATTTTCTGCCGGAAGAGGTCATGTCCGTGTATGATCTGTTTTTGGGCTATTACGGAGAAAAGGGAAAAAGCCTTGGAAAACCCAGATTTTTCAATGAGGTGGAGGTGCCGGACCTTTGGAGCATCAACGCAGGGGTGGGCGAGACGGATTATGGAAGGATTACATATCAGCATGAGGAAAAAGGAAGGATCTATTATCTGGATTCTCCGAAGAAGTATCTGGTGAAAGCAGTGGACTGGTTTGACCGGAAGGGTGCGGTACGATTTCGGGATCACCATAACCGCTATGGGGCGGTCTGCGCCAGAACCGTCTATGACGGACAGGGAAAAGAACTGGGAAAAACATGGTTTTCCATCGGAGGACAGGAAGCCATCACGCTGAATTGCGTCACGGGAGACCTGATCGTAAACGACGGCGAACTGGTGAAGTTTTTCAGGACAAGAATGGATATGATGATCTATTTTTTCCGTCGGGCGGGCTTTGAACAGAAACAGGTGTTTTATAATTCACTGGCAAACCCGTTTTTGATCTCAAACCGGCTTGGAGCGGCGGAAAAGAGGGATATCCTGTTCTGGCAGGAAGGTGTGAATGACGCAATTCCGGGGAATATGCAGATCATCTTGAACGGACATGCGGCCCGTACAGGCAGGATCCTGGTACAGAGGAGAGATTCTTATAACCGGCTTCTGGAACTGGGAGCGGATCCGGATATGGTGCAGAGACTTGGATTTGTATACGATTTTAAAAAGAAAAACGGTCATAAGCCGCAGGCACTGATCTGTACCAATTCGGAGCGGATCGAGCACTGCGAAGAACTGGTCCGGGAACTTCCGCAGATGCAGTTCCATATCGCAGCAGTGACCCTGATGTCGCCGAAGCTGATGGAGCTTGGGAAATATGAGAATGTAAGCCTGTATCCGGGAGTGCAGACAGAGAAGCTGGATGAACTTTTTCGGCTGTGTGATTATTACTTCGATATCAACCACTGGACGGAGATCGTTTCTGCGGTGTATCAGGCATTCCTGCATGATCAGTTGATCTTTGCGTTTGAAGAGACGGCGCACAACAGGGCCTATACAGCGGATGCACATGTGTATCCGACGGCGGAATTTGACAGGCTGGTTTCGGACGTGAAAGAACTGATGAAGGATCAGAAGCTGATGGAACGGCATCTGAGGATGCAGCATGAAGACGCCATGGCGGAAGAAAAGGAAACATATATGAAGTTGCTGTAAGGATGCAGAATTCGGAAACAGAATTTTATGCAGAGAAGCAGAAAGCGGGAGCATCAAAAGAAAGGATATACGATGATCGTCTTTTTTGACAAGTATACGGAACAGGTTGAGAAATTGCGGGAAACAATGCGATGTATAGGGCAGGACGTAAGGATTGCAGTGCTGGAGAATGACGGCTTTTTGCCTGCCGGAATCTTATCTCCTTATGAGTTTTTTACTTACCGTGACAGGCAGGAGACATTTGTGGAGAAGGATCTGTTTTATAATTTTATCGAGCTTCCTGAGTTTTGGGAGGTGCGCCTGCTCGGCTGGATGGGCGGCATCTTTGATATGGGATGCGAAAAGGCAAAGATCTATTTCCGGGAGCCGGTGGAAAAGAGAAATGTGCAGCGGGTTGAGTGGCACATGGAGGACGGGTGGGTCTATAAGATCGACTACTATAACAAATACGCCCTGAAATATGCCAGCGAGTTTTTGGATACAGAAAGAAATGTGGAATCCAGGGTGTTCTATTCGGAGAAGAATCAGGAAATGATCATAGAACAGCCGGTGAACCATATGATCACTCTGGCGGACCGGGGCATGGTGAAGCAACTGTTTGATTCCCGTGCGGATTTTATCCGGTTTTACATGGAAGAGGCCGGGCTGGAGGGGGAATGCATCCTGTTCGTACAGGAAGAGAACACATTCGAAGTTCTGGAGCCTGCTTCCAATGGGGGAAGGATGTGGACGAAAGTCTTATTTTCAGATGCGGGGCTGCTGAATCGGTATGCCGGTATGGGCGGGACGAACGGCAGCAAGTTCTATGAGATACCGGAGCATTACCGGGAGAACCGCGCAAGAAGGGAAGCGATGATCCTGACGGCATCCGATCAGGTGGAGCAAATCGAATATCTGGTCCGCGAGCTGCCGGACATGAGATTCCATATCGCGGCGCATACGCAGGTGTCGGATAAGCTCTATAAGCTGGAGGAATCAGGGAATGTAAAGGTCTATCCTCAGATCAGCCGGCAGGATCTGGAGATGCTGTGGGAAACCTGTGACTTTTATCTGGATATCAACCATTATTATGAGATCTATGATGCGGTCAATCAGGCACAGATCAGAAATCAGATCATACTGGGATTTGAGCATACGCTGCATCACAGGGAACTGATGGCTGAGGAGGGGATTTTTGACGGGGCAGAACGGGAAAAAATGGTTTTGGCCATCAAAAATCTGCTGGTGAATCCGGAAAGAGTACAGGAGCTGCTGGACGCGCAGCAGCAAAAGAAGCGAGAGATATGGCAGGAATTATGAACGAGGAGGGAGAACAGCAATGGTATATAATTTTAACCTGGGGGTTGGCTGGGCCAGCAGCGGAGTGGAATATGCGCAGGCCTACAGGGCGAAGCTTCTGAGACGGATCGGCCAGGAAGCAAAATTTGTTTTTACGAATATGTTTCCGCAGGACAACATCCAGCATATGACGGAAAATATCGGCTTTTTAGACTCGGAGGTGATCTGGCTTTATACGTTTTTTACAGACTGTAAGATATCACCGGTGACATTTACACTGAAGGATCTGGAAAAGACGTTCGGAAGCAAAAATTTTTCCGGATCGAGGGATGGGGCAAAGGTCAAGTATACGTTTCCGGGTACGAATACCTATTATGTGGCGTATCTGGTCAATGATAAGGAAAAACGGGTACACAGGGTGGAGATGGTATCCAACGGCTGCCTGATCCGAAAGGATTATTATACCTACTGCAGGATTTATTCGGAATATTACGCGCCTTTGGACAATAAGGCACATCTCTATCACCGCAGATTTTTCAATGAGGACGGATCGGTTGCATATGAGGAGATTACGGACGACGGCTCTGTCATGTATCAGTTTCCGGACAAGCTCATCTGTTCTAAGGAGGAATTGGTGGGGTATATGGTATCCCGTCTGAAGCTGACCAGGAAGGATGTGGTCCTGATCGACAGAACCACAGGGATCGGGCAGGCGATCATGCAGAACGCAGGGGCGGCCAGGATCGGAATTGTCATCCACGCGGACCATTTCAGCGAGGGCAGTACGGATGAGGAAGCGATCCTCTGGAATAACTACTATGAATACGCGTTTTCACAGAGAAAGCATGTTAAATTCTATGTGGCTTCTACGGATGTACAGAATCAGCTTTTGAAACAGCAGTTCAAAAAATATATGGAAGCAAGTCCGAAGATCGTGACGATTCCGGTGGGAAGCCTGGATGAACTCAAAATCCCGAAAAGATCCAGACGGAAGCATTCCATGATCACGGCTTCCCGGCTTGCCAGTGAGAAACATATTGACTGGATCGTGGAGGCGGCCGCGGAGGCGAAAAAGACGGTGAAGGACATCTCCCTGGACATTTACGGAAAAGGCGGGGAGGAAGGCAAGATCCGGGAACTGATCAAGCGGCTGGAATGCGAGGACTGTATCCGGCTGTGCGGCCAGCAGAATCTGGATGAGGTCTATCAGAATTATGAGGCATACCTGTCAGGCTCTACCAGTGAGGGGTTTGGTCTGACGCTTATGGAGGCCATCGGCTCCGGACTTCCCATTATCGGCTTTGATGTGCGCTATGGGAATCCCAATTTTATAGATGACGGAAAGAATGGATATCTGATTCCGGTTCATGACAAGATGGAGAAGCAGGAGCGGGTGCAAAAGCTGGCCGAGTGTATTGTCCGTCTGTTTACGGAAGCGGATCTGGAAAAATTTCATAAGCATTCATACGATAAGGCAAATGAATATCTGACAACGGAAGTGGAGAAGAAATGGAAAAATATACTGAAATAAATGATACCATATTACTTTTTGACAATTATGGGACGGACAGCCGGAGTCTGCATGAGTCTTTCCAGTCAGCAGGTTATGACTTTCCGGCAGTGGTGATCGAGGAAAATGGTTTTCTGCCGGATGGCGTGATGTCGGTCTATGGATTTTTCCTGGGAGATTTTCAGGAGGTCTATGGAGAGCAGGCGCGGCCGAAATTTTTTAATGAGATTACGGTACCGGAGTATTGGGAGATCAGCGGAAATAACAGCAGCGGATCGGTGCATGACCTGTACCGGGAGCGGGGAAAGATCTTTTATACCGAGCCTCTCCATAAGCGGCGCGTGAAGATCGTGGACTGGTATGATGAGAAGGGGAATGTCCGGGCCAGCGACCATTATAACCGATACGGCGCTGTATTTGCCAGGACGACATTCAATGCCAGGGGACAGAAGTTCTGTAAGTCTTATTTTTCAGCGACAGGGCAGGAGATGATCGTGGAAAATTTCGCGACGAAGGATATCATCCTGAATGACAGCGGTGAGGTGCGGATCTTCCATTCAAAGACGGATTTTATCGTGTATTTTCTGGAACGGGCAGGATTTTTGGAACGCAGGATTTTCTTTAATTCCCTGTCAACACCGTTCTTTGTATCCAACAGGCTTACGGCCGGTGAAAAGAGGGATATCCTGTTCTGGCAGGAGCCGGCAAGGGAGGATATTCCAGGAAATATGCAGGTCATCTTCAAAGGGCAGGCCAGCCGCACAGAGCTGGTTATGGTGCAGAAGCGGCAGGCATTCGACAAACTGCTGGAACAGGGGGCCAATCCGAAGATGATCCGCAGGCTGGGATTTATCTATCCCTTTGAAAAGGAAAACGGGCACAGACCGGAAGCGCTGATCTGTACAAATTCTGATAATATTGAACAGTGCGAGAAATTTGTGAAGGCGCTGCCGGACATGCATTTCCGGATCGCGGCGCTTACGGAGATGTCGCCGAAGCTTACCGGAATGGAGGATTATGAAAATGTAAGTATCTATCCGGGAGTGAAGCAGGAGATTCTGGACGGGCTGTTCCAGGAGTGCGATTTTTATCTGGATATCAATCACGGGAATGAGATTGTATCAGCGGTTTCCAGGGCATTTTTACACAATCAGCTGATCTTTGCTTTTGAGGAGACGGTTCACAACAGAAATTATGTCGCGGAGGCGCACATCTATCCGGCCGGTAAAGCGGACAGGATGATCGCTGACATCAAAAAGTCGATGAAGGACGCACAGGTGCTGGACCGGCGGATCCAGAAGCAGCATGAGACGGCGATGGCGGAGACTGCGGAAAGATATACGGAGATTTGCAGATAGAGGCTGCGGTGGGGCTGTTTTAATCGCCCCATATTAGCAGAAATTGGAGAGAAAGACGTTGGAACTACATTCAGGATCAGAGGAAGTAATATTGCTTTTTGAGAGATACTCCATGGACAGCAGGAGGCTGCACAGGTCTTTTAAGCAGGCGGGGTGCAGGCATATTGCGGTGGCCATTGAGGACGATGGTTTTCTGCCGGAGGACGTGATGTCTGTGTATGGGTATTTTATGGGGGATAACAGAGGGAAGCAGGAAAAGACAGGCAGACAAATGTGCTGGAATGCGATTGAGATACCGGGCGGCCGGAAGAATGCGGATGAAGGCGTGTACGGCCGTTATCAATCGCGGGGAAAGGTATTTTATGCAGGGCTGAAGCATAAGAAGCAGGTCAAGACGGTGAACTGGTATGATGAAAGAGACAGGATCCGTACCAGCGACCATTATAACCGCCATGGCGCGGTATATGCCAGGACGGCCTATGATGAAAAGGGAAACAGAGTAAGGAAGTCCTGGTTTTCCCCGGACGGTTTTGAGGTGATTGCGGAGGATTTTACTACAGGGGCGGTTTTGCTGAATACGGGGGAGGAAGTAAAAGCTTTTCGGGAAAAGCTGGATCTGGTACTGTATTTTTTTAAAAAGACAGGGTTTGAGCAGAGAAGGGTTTTCTATAATTCTCTGGCCATGCCCTTTTTTGTGTCTAACAGACTCTGTGAGTCCGGAAAACGGGACGTATTGTTCTGGCAGGAGCCGATCGGGACGGCGATTCCCTGGAATATGCAGATGATCCTGCAGGGAAAGGCCAGGCGTACGGCGGAAATTCTGGTGCAGAGGAGGACACCTTATGAAAGGCTGATGGAGCTTGGGGCGGATGCGGAGAAGGTGCGTAAATTGGGACTGGTCTATCGGTTTCAGAGAGAGAACGGACACAAACCGGAAGCGCTGATCTGTACCAATTCGGAGAATGTGGAGCACTGCCGGGAGATTGTGAGCGCGCTGCCCCAGATGCATTTTCATATCGCGGCGCTGACAATGATGTCTCCGAAGCTGATGAGCGTGGGGGAATGTGAGAATGTGACTTTGTATCCGGCCGCGGGAAAAGAGACGATAAGTGAGCTATTTAGAGCTTGTGATTTTTATCTGGATATCAATCATATGGGGGAGATCGTCTCGGCGGTTTACCGGGCGTTTCTGCATAATCACCTGATCTTTGCGTTTGAGGAGACGGCGCATAACAGGGATTATGTAGCGAAGGAGCGGATCTATCCGGTGAGGAACTGGGAGGGGATGGTGGAGGATATGAAAGTGATCATGAGGAATGAGAAATTGATGGAACGGTGCCTGCAGAGGCAGCGGGAAGGGGCACTGGCGGAGGATGAGGGGGGTTATGGAAGGGTGATGGAAAGAGCGGATTTGTAGAGGGTGGTAGTGCAGGGAGAGCAAATATGAATGTATATATTACAAAATTGAATGGACTGGATATTAGGAATCAGTCACAGTATATGCAGTGGATGACTGCTGAAATCGCACAGCAGATGGGATTCCGGGAAATGGGAATTTATTGTTATGACGGACGGTCAGAGAGTGCAGACAGCTTATATGGCAGGCTGGACGGAATTATCGCAGGGATCCAGTGGGGGGAAGATGTTGTGGTATGCCAATTCCCGACAGGGAATGGATTTAAGTTTGAATGGGAACTGGTAAATCGCATAAAATTTTATCGAAGCCGGGTGGTAATATTTATCCATGATTCGGAAGAAATTGTCTGTAAAGCAAAACATTCTGTATTGCCCGAAACGATAAGACTGTACAATCAGGCGGAGGTACTGATTGTTTCGTCTTTGGCGGTTCGTCAGTTTTTGCTGGATCATGGAATCAGAAAAGAAATGAAGTTTGTCGTTCAGGAGATGTGGGATTATACGGTTGACAGGAATCTTTTAGGTTCGCCGCAATTCCGCAGGGAGATTCATTTTACAGGCAGAGGCGGGATTGAAGGAATCAACGACTGGAATTATGCAGTGCCGCTGAAGCTGTACGGGGATTCGAAAGTACAGGGACAGAATGCGCATGATATGGGCAGAGTGTCTCAGGGAGAATTGGTTTCCAGGTTATCAAAGGGCGGTTTTGGGCTGGTATGGTATCGGGATCAGGATTCTCAGCAGGGGATGGAGTATGGCAGTTCTTTTGATCTGGCCCGATATCTGGCTGCCGGAATCCCGGTTATTGTGCCTGCGGGGATTTCCAATCAGATAGTGATCGAAAAAAATCATCTGGGTTTGGTTGTGGGATCATTAGATGCGGCGATAACGGCAGTCGAAGCTATGAAAGAAGCGGAATATCAGGGATATATTCAATCTGTCAGGCAGTTTGCTCCGGCTTTAAGAAACGGATATTATACAAAAAAGTGTTTGGTGGATGCAGTGATGGCAATATGCAGGAAGGATGCAGGGGAGATTACTTCGCCATCAAAGATATATGACTTGGGAGAACGTAATTTTACATATGTGGTATTGAAGGAATCCTACGGAGGGAATCTGGCGTTATCGTGGAATTATCGTGGGAAAGCGGATGGATTTTTAATTTATGAAACTTCGGGGAAATTAGTGTATGAGACAAGAAATGTTTATCAGCATTTTTATTTGATTGAGGGGTATGGTAAAGAGAGTGGATTTGTTGTAAAAGTTTATGTAAATACGCTGAAGGGAAAGCTGGTGGTAGCAGAATCAATCTCATCACATTTACATGTGGAGAAATGCGGCCAAGTGAAAGTCAGTATGATCATACCTGCTTATAATGCGGAGAATTACGTTGCCAGATGCATTGACAACGTATTGGCTCAATCCTTTTTTGAATTGGAAATTCTTGTTGTTGATGATGGAAGTACCGACCATACACCGGATATCATCGACTGGTATGCTGGACAATATCCGAATGTAATAGCGATACATCAGGAGAATGGCGGACCTGCTGTTGCTCGAAATACAGGGATGAAGAATGCGACAGGTGAATATATCGGATTCATGGATTGTGATGATATGATTCGACCGGAGATGGTGGCAGAATTATATAACTCTATGAGAAAGAACGGCTGTGATATTGCGATTACTTCGGTATTTCGGATAGAAGATGGTGGATATAAGGAATATGTGCAATATCCAATGGAAGAGGATATTGCAATACCGGTAGAGGACTTTTTGTGGATGCATTTTAGCAAAGGGCTAATATTTTCTGTGATGGTTTGGAATAAGTTATATCGGGCTCCTCTCGTGAAAGAACGTTTATTTCCTGAACTGTTTATAGGGGAGGATGGAGCATGGACGCCATATATTTTATCTTATGCGGACAAGATATGCTATCTCAATAGCCGTCTCTATGAATATGACAGATCTATCCGTGAAAATACTCTTGAAACACAATGGCAAGAGCATTCTAATTGGGAACGATTTAAGTTATATAAAAGGATGGTTACATTCTATTTGGAAAATGGTAATCCTATGAGAAGAGTATTCTTAGTGGAACTGGCAAAAGCCAATCTAATGGGATGGAAAAAGATATATGCGTATGATGAATATGAAAAGTTGTGGGAACAGATGAAAGAAAAATACCAATAGAATATATACAATAAATGATAGATAGCGGAAAGGAGAGCCGGGATATCCAGCAAGAGTATAATATGAGGATACTTGATAATATGGAAGATTGCTATGGTTGCGGGGCCTGCTGTAATGTGTGTCCTACGGGAGCCATTGAAATGAAGGAAAATAAAGAGGGTTTTCTGGAACCAGTTATAGACGAGGAAAAATGTATTTCCTGTGAGAAGTGCAAAAAGGTATGTCCATCTATAAATTGCCTGTATTCCAATGATACGGAGCCGGATATTTTTGCATTTTCAGCAGAAGAAAAAATACTTTATGACAGTTCGTCCGGGGGAATATTTACATTTCTGGCAGAACACATACTACGGGCTGGAGGATACGTTGTGGGAGCGGCGTATGATTCGCAGTTTTTGGTGAATCATGTGATGATACATAGCATCGAAGAATTGGATAAAATCCGCCGGTCGAAGTATCTGCAGAGCTCTACAGGTGATACCTTCAAAAAAACAAAAACACTTTTGGATAATGGGGAATATGTTTTATATAGCGGGTGTCCATGCCAGATTGCGGGATTATTATGTTTTCTGGGGAAGGATTATGATACGCTGTATACAGTAGAGCTGCTTTGCCATGGGGTTCCTTCGCCAAAACTGTTTCAGGAACATTTAACGAATTCTTTCAGTGAACTTAGTGATATTGAAGATGTTGAATTTCGAAGCAGGGAAGGATGGTCTGTCTTGTTCAAGGTGAAGTTAAAAACTGGAGAGTCTAAGGTATTAAATGAAAATAAAAGTGTATATATGCAATCATTTTTGCGGGATATCAATCTGCGTTCTTCATGCTTTCGATGTGAATACAGCAGGCTTCCACGCCAGGGCGATGTAACAATAGGTGATTTGTGGTCTGCGGGAAGTTTAAATTTATCTTTTGAATATAGAAAAGGAGTGTCTGTTGTCCTTCTTAATAATGAAAAGGGCAGGAAACTATTTCAGAGGGGTTTAGCCAAATCTATATATAAGTTTAAAATGCAGAAACTTTGTGGTAAAGGTGTGGACAATTCGTGCAATAGGAAATTGCTAAATCCTAATATTTTTTCTCCAACGACATGTAATGGAAATCCTAAAAAAAGGCAGGAATTTTTTGATAATTATTTTAATAAAGGATTTGAAAGTGCAGTTTATGTGTCTTTGTATAAATTTGATGTAGGACTGATGCTGTTTATGTCTAATAACTATGGAAGTATTGCGACAAATTATGCCCTTTACAGGACAATTACAGATACGGGAAGAAGGGCGGCAGTGATAGATAATTTGGTTGTCATAGGAAATACAGCCAGAAATTTTGTAAGAAAATATATGAATTTCTGCAGTGATTTTATGGAAAAAGGAGATTGGCGGGCGGTAAATCAGTGCTTTGAAACATTTGTTGTTGGATCGGACCTGTCATGGGACTGGATTATGAATCAATGGTCCAGACAGCCTCAATATATGATGCTGGGTTTTGCAGATAAAAATAAAAGGATGATATCCTATGCATCATCTTTCGGAGCAAAAAAAGGGGAGAAAGAAATAGATGAAGATGCGAGAGCCCTATATACCCATTACTTAAAGCGATTTGACGCAGTATCAGTGCGCGAAGATTATGGTGTTGAGATGTGCCGCAATCTGTTTGACGTTCGTTCCAGACAGGTGATAGACCCTGTTTTTATATGCAATCAAAAGATTTGGTGCGAGATGAGTGCTTCGTCACAGGTAAAATTTGATGAGGATTATCTTCTGGCATATATACTGAATCCGATGCCGTACAAAAGGAAAGCTATTTTAGAAACTGCTCAAAATTTGAATAAAAAACTTGTGGTCATTCTGGATTTGTATGAGGTGAATTATGAATCCAATAAAAGAGCCATGGCCATGGACGAAAATATTGTAAAGCCAGATTTTATAGATTGGCTGGCATATTTTCAGCATGCCAGTTATATCATTACAGATTCTGTCCATGGAATATGGTTTTCTATCATATTTAAAAAGAAATTTGTGGCGATCAAGAACCGGTCCAGAGAGCGCTTTGACTCTCTGGAAAGATTAATCGACTACCCGGGATTATTTTTTGAGGATAGTATGCCGTTATTGGGTAAAACAAATATTTTTGCTGATATAGACTATGATGTTGTGTATCAGCATTTAGAAACGAGCAGAATAGAATCTGAAAAGTGGCTGCGTTCGGCCTTGGATGCTGCGGTAAAACCGAAAAGTGATGTGGAAAGTGTAAAAGTGATGGAGCGGTTGTTCCAATCACTGCGTGAGAAAAAGGAACTTGTAAATAAGATAAAGCGAGAATACTCTTATGAGGAGGAGCAAAAGAGTTCGATCCGTGAGCAATTGAATGCAGGGAAAACATGGCTGGACGTTGTATTTACAAGGAATCAGATCATACCGGAAGAATCAAAGCTAAGAGGCATCAATGACATTCGGGAATATTTTTCAGCTTTGCAAAATAAAACGGATTATGTGCTTGTGCTGTCTGGGTCCGATGAATGCTCCGGGCAATGGAGAAGATTTCTGGAGGTTTCCGGGCTGCCGCTGCGTGCGGATATTGGCTGGCGGGAAAGCTATGCGGCAGTTGTGGATGGCGGAGCGGTGAAGGTGGATGAAAAATCGAAGGGGGAAATCAATATAAATTATGAATTCCTCGCAGGACATCCGAAGTATAGTGTGGAATATGTGGATGGAGAACTGAAAGTAGGATGCCGGCCGCTGCGGTATTGCAAAATTAAAATAAAAAGCAAAGGGTTTACCGGAGCAATGGGGGCATGCAGAAGTGAAATTATGGTCGATAATATCGATTATTCCATGAACAGAACCGGGATCAATATTGTGGTGATTGATAAGGAGACCGGGAATGTTTTGGACTCGATTCATGTAAATACATATTCAGATCCGAACTTGAAAATCAACAGGGCATGAATTCAGATGTTGTCGCTTTGCAGTGAAAATATACTGAAAATTTTAGATAGTAAGCCGGCGATAATTATGATAAACTATAAATAGGCAGGGGAACATGTGGGCAGACAGCTTTGCTGGCTGCCTTTGTGTATAGGAAGCAAAACAGCAATATGGAAAATATTTTATAAAAAGGGTCGCTTTTCAGAAAGGAGTGTGCCAGCTGTATGGGAATCTATTTGAACGGAAAAAGGGCGTATTCTCTGTTTCAGGAGGACTGCGCGATGACATACTATATCGATAAGACGGAGATGCTGGATGAAATTGTGCGGATTCTGGAACAGAAGGGGAATGCGGTTGAGGAGACAGGCGCATTTCGGGGAAAGAAGATGAAATATCTCTGTGTGACCAGGCCGCGGCGTTTTGGAAAGACGATGGCGGCAAATATGGTTGCGGCTTTTCTGGGAAAGGGAGCGGACAGCAGTGAAGAATTCTCTCAACTAAATGCGTCAGGGTATGGATGGTATCAGAAGCATCTGAATCAGCATAATGTGATTCATATTATGTTTAATGAGCTGCCCAGAAACTGTCGTTCCTATGGGCAGTATATTACCAGGATAGAAGATGGATTGCTTATGGATTTGTCGGAGGCTTATCCGAATGCACGGATCAGGGAAACGGATTCCCTATGGGACGCGCTGACCAAGGTGTTTGAATACGGCAATGGGGACAAGTTTATTTTTGTTCTGGATGAGTGGGATTATATTTATCATCAGAAGTTTGTGACGGAGGAAGAGAAGGACGATTTTACGAAGTTTTTAAGCAACCTTTTGAAGGATAAGGCGTATGTGGAGATGGCGTATATGACGGGGATCCTTCCGATTGCCAAGTACTCCAGCGGTTCCGAACTGAATATGTTCTGTGAGTATACCATGGTGAATGAGGAAAAATATAACGAATATTTTGGATTTACCGGGGAAGAGGTGGATGCGCTCTACGAACGGTATCAGGCGCAGGAAACGGGGAAGCAGAATATCACCAGGGAGGATCTGCGGCTCTGGTATGACGGGTATCATACCAAAGGGGGGCGGCG
>CATLCV010000150.1 GCA_949893755.1 uncultured Lachnospiraceae bacterium
AAACAGGATGACAGATGCTCTGCAATGACCTAAGAAAAAAGCGAAATTAAGAAAATAAGAAGGGATGAAAAAATGAGTGCGAAAATTTTAGCAAAATCTTCACCATTGGAAAAATTAATATACGGTCTCGGTGATGTCGGGGCAAATCTCTGCTGGACCTTTATGTCCATGTATGTAACGATGTATTATACGGACAGCGTCGGGATTTCTGCCGCAGTGGCCGGGACGATCATGCTGGTAGCCAGGGTCTTCGACGGGATCAGCGATGTGCTGGGGGCGATGCTGATTGAAAAATGCCATTTTAAAATGGGAAAGATCCGGCCATGGTTCCTGATCGCGTCCCCGCTGCTTGGAATCTCATTGTTTGCAAGCTTTCATGTGCCGGCGGCCTGGGATTCACAGGCACAGGTGATCTATGTATTTGTGACCTATACATTTACGGCTGCGGTTTCCTATACCATTTATAATCTGGCATATTCCGCGATCCTGACAGTCATGACATTGGATGAACATGACAGAAGTACGGCAGCTACGATCGGGCGGTTTGTTACCACCGGCGGCGTTACGGTGATGTTCTATGTGACCCCCATCCTGCTGGCAATGTGGGGAGGCGGGCAGTCTCAATCCGCATGGAGCACGCTGTCTACAGTGTACGCGCTGCTTTGTACCATTCTGGTATGCTGCATGGGTCTGTTCATCAAAGAAAAATCTTATGAAGAAGAAAATGACGGAAAAGGAGAAGAAAATAAGCCTGCTCAAAAGGGAGAACTGTCAAAGGCATTTAAAGCAGTGCTGACAACAAAATATACATGGCTGCTGCTGGGATTATTTCTGCTGTTTTATCTGTACAGCGGAGTCTCTTCCATAAAGACCTATTACTATAAGGATGTTCTGGGAGATCTGGGACTGTTCAGTATGGGATCCATGCTGGCTTCCCTGCCGCAGTTATTCGCGCTGCTTCTGGTTCCGGCGCTGTTTAAAATGGTTGAGAGAAGAAAAGCTGTTATCGCAGGGTGCATGATCTTTATCCTTACCAATATTGTGTTTGCAATGTTTTCCAGGAGCGTTGCGGCAGCCTATATATGCACAGTGATCATGAGCCTGGCATGGACTCCTCTTACGGCAGTGATCTATGTATACATAGCCGATCTGGTTGATTATATCTACCGCAGGAAGCATGTCCGGGTTGAAGCTGCCGCTTCCATGGCTTCCAGCATCGGAACAAAGATCGGCACCGGGCTGGGATCCGCTGCGGTAGGCTGGGGACTTGCATTGATAAACTATGACGCGTCTCTGGAGGTACAGACAGCGGCGACACAGAGAGGGATTGTGGGATTGACCTGTATCCTGCCGATGGTTCTTGGCGTTTTGATCATGGTCATCATGCTGTTCTGGAAGGTAGATCAGGAAAAGGAGGAAAATTAGAATGAAGGTATACGGGCTTCGATGTGACGCGATGGAAAATCCGTTGGGAATCTCCATTACAGCGCCAAGGCTCTCCTGGAAAATGGAAGCGGAAGAAAGGCACATCTTTCAGACCGCATACCATGTGACTGTGACAGAAGATGGACCGGCCCGGGTCGTGTATGATTCCGGGATCGTGGAATCGCAGAATCATTTTGCGGAACTGCCGGAAGTGTGTACTGTAAGCGGGATGCGTTACAGATGGCAGGTGACAGTCCGGGATAACCGGGGCAGGGAAAGCAGTTCCGAAGAGGCATGGTTTGAGACGGGCCTGCTGACAGAACAGGACTGGCAGGCAAAATGGATCGAACCCGAACAGCAGCCAACGGTTCATGATGACTATGCAGGCTATTGGGGCGAGCCGAAGCAAAGCAAGACGATCGAGGAAGAAAAGCTGCGTCCATGCCCCATGCTGCGCAGGGAATTCAGGGTAAAGGGAAGAGTGGTGCGTGCGAGGGCTTATGCAACGGCACATGGCATTTACCGCCTGCTGCTGAATGGAAAGCGGGTTGGGAATTATGAACTGGCGCCGGAGATGACCTGCTATGAACAGTACCTGCAGGTGCAGACTTATGATATTACAGACCTGCTGCAGGAGGGAGACAATGTGATCGGCGCCGTCCTGGCAGACGGCTGGTGGGCCGGAAGGCTGGGGCATTATGGGATCCCGGTGCAATACGGAGACCATCTGGCGCTGCTGATGCAGATCCAGATTTTCTATGAGGACGGAACCGACGAGGTGATCGGAACCGATCAGACATTTGGTTCTGGCTTTGGAGCACGGGTGTATGCAGACCTGTATATCGGAGAGAAATATGACGCTAACCTGGCGGATGACGGTTGGCTGCGTCCGGGATATACGGGCAGCGGCTGGACAGAGGTGACGGAAAAAGAGTATGGATACGCCAATCTGACCGGACAGAACACAGAGCATATCCAGGTGCTGGATACCATGGAGGTTGAACAGGTCTATACCTCTCCGAAGGGAGAAATGATCTTGGACTTCGGTCAGGTTATGGCAGGCAACGCGGTCATGCATCTGAAAGCTGCTCCGGGCGCGGCAGTGACGCTCCGGTATTTTGAGACAACGGATCCGGAAGGAAACTTCTGGTTCGAGCTGGACGGGCGGAACAGCCAGATGACAGATACTTACATACTGGATGATACAGGGGAGGGGGACTATGATCCCTGGTTTACCTATCACGGATACCGGTATATCTGCATTTCCAGCGATCAGGGCAAGGTAGAGGTAAGCGGTGCCAGGGCCAGGCTGATCGCAAGCAAAACTGTGCCGGCCGTCCGCCTGATGACATCCAACAGTAAGGTAGACCGCCTGCAGAAGAATATCGAGTGGACGCTGCGCTCCAACATGACCTCCATTTTGACGGATAATCCGGACCGGGAACGGGCCGGCTGGACAGGCGATCTGCAGATGATCGCGCCCACGCTCTGCTATAACGTGGATGCACAGGCGTTTCTGAGGCGCTGGCTGAAAGAAGCACAGATCGAGCAGAGAGCGAACGGGGATGTACCTCTGGTCATTCCCAACTGGAAGCTGTATAACGACATGCAGATGAATTCCTCCGCAGGATGGGGGGACGTGGTCGTGATCCTTCCCTGGATTCTTTATGAACGATATGGGGATAAACGGATCCTGGAAGAAAATTATCCGATGATGCGGCGGTGGCTTGCATATATCGGGGAACGCGCCAGGGAAAATCCGGAGGATATCGGAGAGATCACACCCGAGCGTGCCAAAAGGCTGTGCTACATCTGGAATGCGGACGCAAATTTTGGAGACTGGCTGACACCCAGCGCCTGCTATAATCCGGAAACAGACGAATATGTCTACTTTACCCAGACGCTGTGCTATATGATGGGAACCTACTATTATGCGTTTTCCGCAGATATCATGGCAAAGACAGCAAAAGTGCTGGGACGGGAAAATGAAGCCGCGCAGTATGAAGAACTGGTGAAAAAAATCCGGGAAGCCGCAATCGAAGAGATTTATAAAACCGGCGGCATCCTGGAGTCCGAGTATATGGGCGCCCAGATCCTGGCACTGCATATGGGATTTTATCCCGAGGGAGACAGGCAGAAGCTGGTAGACCGCCTGACGGAGCTGGTATCTGAGCGTGGAATGGACGCAGGATTTTCTTCGGCACTGCTGATTTCGGATACTTTATGTGAAAACGGACATACGGAGATGGCTTATGACCTTCTGCTGAATGAGGCATTTCCGTCGTGGCTGTATGAGGTGAACCAGGGGGCGACCAGCGTATGGGAATCCATGCAGGCTATTATGCCGGATGGGACACGCAACGCGGTTTCCTTCATCCAGCCAGCCCTGTGCTCGATCGGAAACTGGATGATCCAGGGAATGTGCGGAATCCGTCCGGCAGAGCCCGGATTCCGAAAGATTCGGATCCATCCTTATATCACGGACCGCCTGGATTATGTAGAGACGGAGTACCTGTCGGAACAGGGGAAGATCAAGTGCCGCTGGGAGCAGAACAAGGGGAGCAAAAAGCTGCTGGTGCGGATCCCGGCAAATACAACGGCAGAGGTTGTGATTCCGGGGGTCAGCCCGGAAGACATTCGGGAATCCGCAAAGCCGCTGGAAATCGGGGACGGGATCCTTCATGTAGAGAGCAGGGAGAAAAAGACCTGTGTAGAAATTGGCTCAGGAACCTATGCATTTACCTGGACAAGCATTGCAAACTAGCAAAATATAAAACAAATAGAAAAGGAGATTTATAAAAATGGAAAAGAAAGTATACTTAGGAAACGACACAGCAGGTTATTTTTTGAAGACAAAGTGCATCGAGTACCTGGAAGGAAAAGGAATCCCATACGTGGACTGCGGTTCTGAGGATGATCCGGATATCGAGTCTACACGTTATCCCTTCTTTGCCGCAAGGGTGGCGAAGGCAGTGCAGAGCGGTGAGGCAATCTGCGGCGTGCTGATCTGCGGGACAGGAATCGGTATCAGCATGGCAGCGAATAAATTTAAAGGAATCCGGGCAGGTCTGTGCAGCACCACCTATCAGGCCCGCATGACCAGACGGCACAATGACGCGAATATCCTCTGCATGGGCGGAAGGACGATCGGCGAGTGGGAGGCCATCGATATGCTGGAGACATTTCTGAATACCGATTATGACGGCGGTTTCCATGACGGCTCACTGGATCTGATCCGCGACGCGGAGAATTTGATGATGAACGATCAGGTATGGGAGGAAGAACCGAGAAAGATCTCGACAGGACCTCTGGCGGACGCGGAGATCTTTGACCGGAGCAAGGGTTGATGACGGCAGATGCCGCATTGCAGTAAATAACAAAAAAGCAGCATCGTATTTTGCCTAAAAAGGAAGGTGCGTCTACCGCAGTAGATGTCACCTTCCTTTTGCGATTGATTCTTTATACTGGTTTCTCTTAGATCAGCTCCATACTCTGCCTGAGAAACTGGATCACATCCTTACCCTGCATCGCAGAATGAGCCGGAAGGCTGTAAAGCGCCGCAGCCAGATGCTCGAAGCAGGCGATGATCCTGCCGTCGGCGGAATGCCGGACAGCCGAAGAGGATTTCTCCCCATGGGGGACAAGAAACATACTGCGGTCACTGAGAAACAGGGAAAAATCCAGATCTTCCCTGCCAAGCACCGGATTCACATCATCGATCACCACAAGCCGGTTTCCTTCCGACAATTTCCGGATCAGTCCGGCGATATAATCCCGCCGTTCCTGTTCGGAGAGCATCACCGTATCCAGGAACAGATTCAGTTCTCCGTCAAACAAAAAGCGGACTACAGCAGACTTATAGATAAAAACGGTCCATCTCGACAGGGTCTTTTCATAATAGGCATACATGTCCAGGACCTGCTTCGGAGTACCGTAGCGCGTAAGGACTGGCGTTAAGCATTCCATGTCTACGAAAAATACAGGCATGGAAGTGTGGAGCGAAAAAAGCCGGGGACTTGTGAAGAAGCTCTGAAAATATTTCCGCTCGTACAATGCATGAAACCCGGAGGAGACGATCAGAGGAAGCTGTCCCCGCAAAAGATAATTTGCCGCGCCGTAATAGCGTTCTGTCACGACGGGTTCCTGGGTGATCAATACGTTCCTCGCGCCCAGCAGCGCATCCTGGTAGGTGATGACACACAGTTCATTTTTAAATACGAGCAGACTTTCATAGGAATGCAGGCTTCGGTCAATATTGTAAAATTCTACACAGACATTTCCCTTCAGTGCACCATAAAAAGAACAGATATCGCGGCAGATCTTGATGTGGCAGCCGCAATCCGAGATATCAGCCAGCATACGGAGATGCAGGCGGGAGTCCTTCGGAAGTTCCTGTAAAATGTTCCTCCAGAACGGGATACATTCATTGTTTCCATAGTCGGATGTAAATGGAATGGAAATGCACTCTAATATAGGGACTGCGGAATGTGCGGCCAGCTCGGAGGTCAGTCTTGCCAGCAGGGAATTGTTGTATTCAAAGGAAACCTCCAATTGCGATAAATGACAGTTATTCGTATATCCGGATGCAGAACCCGGGGCCGGCTTTGCCATGTGCGAGCTGCTTTCCTTATAGGAATCGGCAAGGACCGCAATGCATCTGCTTTCAAAAGCTTCATCCGAAAGGGCGGGATTGATTGCAAAGGCTTTGCAGACTGCATTGCGGCAGTCGTCGGAACAGTCTTTTAAGAGAAAGCGGATGATGGATTTAAAAAGGGAAGAGCTGCTGCGCGCGGAAGGCAGCTTGGCATCACTGAGCCAGCGGCTGATATAGGAAACGTCATATCCTAGGTGATCTGCCAGCTGTGTCTGCTTCATATCCGCACAATTCATAAATTTCCGCAATGCTTTTCCGAATGTCATGGTGAAGACTCCTTTATTTTGATATCTTTATATGATGCCAAGGTCAAAAGGTCATGTATGAAATGCGGAGCAATCCGTGGCATCATAGGGTCAAAATACCTTTTGGCCCCAACATCATTTTAAAGAAGAATGGCAGAAAAGTCAAATCACGGAAAGAAACAGACCAGCCGTTTTTTTGACTTTTTTTGACTTCTTGAATTAGTCAAACGGATGGGAAAGGAAATATGCCGCATACGGAGTCACTTGAGGGGCGGGGTGAAATGAATTAAGATAAAAATATAGAAAATGTTAAGGCCTTAACAAATTTATTTTTATGTATTCCGCAGGCCGGCGGAATGCAGAGCTTACAAGAAAGGAAAACAAGAAGATGAGTACAAAACATTTTGAGATGACTGCCAATGAGAAGCAGATGATCGTAGAAGCAATTGTGAATGCAAGAAAGCAGACATACACGCCGGAGAGGCTCTGCGACCTGCAGAAGATCATAGACGCGCAGTATTTCTACTGGTGGATCAATGATATGAAGGTGGAGGAGCAGGCAAAGAATCTGTTCCATGACCCATTCAACGCATACTGCACCGGATTCGGCGGATACCAGACAACCCCTCTCGGATGGGCGAAAAACGCAAAGTTCTGCAACGCATTTATGACTTCCAACCATATGGGGCACAATCCGATGGTCTGGTTTATGGATGATACCCATGCCAGGGGCGTATTCCTGTTTGAATCCCATTTTACATACAATGATGATCCGGACGAGCTGGTAGAGCTGTTCGTGATCTATGTGGACGATTTTGAAAAGGATGAAAATGGACAGTGGAATATCAGCGATTACCGCCTGATCCAGACGAAGCTTAGCGGCAACCAGAGGCAGGATACATTGCTTGCGCCGGAGGATTATACGATTCCGGAGTGGGATACGGTGTGACAGGAATTAAGGAGTGAGAAAATGAGTACGGTTAAGAAAAAATTTTCCGGCTGGGCGGTATTTGCGGGATGTCTGGTGCTGATGATCTTTCCGGGCGGGATGATGAGCTATACGACCGGACTATTCATGTATCCGATCTGCGAGGAATTTGGATTTTCCATTACGGCATATTCCATCAGCCTGACATTGGCGGCGGGAGTCAACGCATTTGTCAGCGCGTTTCTGGCAGGTTATCTGTCGAAAGGAAGCCAAAAGACCATGAAAGCGATCATGCTGGTATCGGTGATCGTTGTATGTGCAGGTTTTGCGCTGCAGAGCAGGTGCACTCAGCTCTGGCAGTTTTATGTCATGGCAGTCGTGTGGAACTTCGGATACAATATGATCACATTTATTCCGGTTACGATGATGCTGTCAAACTGGTTCATTAAGAAACGGGAGCTTCTGACAGGGATCGCGATCGCATTCAGTAATCTTGGGGGCGCAATTTTCAATACCATGATTTCCAGGATGATTTCTGTACAGGGATGGAGGTATGCGTATGTATTTGGAGGCATGCTTGCCCTGGTAAGCTGTCTGGCGGCTGTGATCTTCCTGCTCAAAAGAAGCCCCGGAGAATATGGGCAGGAGGCATATGGGGCAGGAGAAGCAGTGAATGAGCACCAAGAAGAGGCGAAGGTCTGGATGGGGATGGATAAGAAGGCGGCATTAAAAACACCGGCATTCTATCTGCTCTGCGCCGCGATGCTTCTGACAGGGATCTACGGAGCCGGAATCTCGAATCACGTAGTCACGTATCTGTGTATGGACGGATGGGAGATTTCGGCAGCAGGATTTGTCATGACGGTCTATACCCTTGCAGGCGTAGCCGGAAGTTCCGGAGGCGGCGCCCTGCTGGGAAAGATCGGATACGGAAAAGGCATCATAACAGGAGGCACATTGGGGATCCTGGCGGTATTATGCCTGATCCTCGGCGGAAGGATCCATGCGCTGGCCTACCTGTTCGCGCTGTTTCTCGGCTGCGGCTGCTTTCTGGTAGGACTGCTTCCGTCCCAGTCGGTTGCGAATACATTTGGGCTTAAGGACTATGCGGGAATTTATGGATTAAGCTATGCGTTTTATCTGGCAGGCTGTTCGGTCTCCGCGCCGGCAATCGCTGTGATATCAGAAAAATTTGGATATCGGTTTGCGTGGATCGTGATGATCGTATTGATTTTGGCAATTGTGGTTCTGCATTTATCCTGCATAAACGCAGGGAAAAAGATCAGGGAAAAATATCCGGATTAAGAAAAAACAGGAGGAAGAAAAACATGAACAGACTTCAAGACAAGGTAGCGGTAGTAACAGGGGCATCTTCAGGCGTGGGAAACGCGATCTGCAGATTATTTGCCGCGGAGGGCGCAAAGGTTGTCATGCTCGCGCGGCGGGCAGAACGTCTCCAAAAGACGGTGGAAGAAATTGAAAAGGCAGGCGGAATCGCAGTGGCTGTTCCGGGAAGCGTATGCAATCAGGAAGATGTGGAAAATGCGCTGAATGTGACGATCGAAAAATTCGGAAAAGTGGATATTGTGGTAAATGACGCGGGAATCGTAAATTACAACCATGGGATCAAGGACGTGCCGGACGATGACTGCTACAAACTATTCGAAACAAACGCAATGGGAACCATGCGGATGATGCGCGAGGCGATGAAATATATGCTTCCGGCAGGAAAGGGAACGTTTGTGGCGATCGGCTCCGTAGGCGGGCTGATGGGACATGCGGGGGTGGCCTATGCCCTGAGCAAAGGAGCTATGGTGAATCTGGCACGCCAGGTGGCGGTGGATTATCATCTGGAAGGGATCCGTTCGAACGCGGTATGCCCGGACGGAATCATCACAGACCTGTGCAAGAATGAAGACGGAACCTGGAAGGAGCAGGATCCCCACACGGTGGCTGCCACAACAAAGCATTTCTGTGAAGGGACAGCATACTGTACCCCGGAGCAGGTGGCACAGGTGGCGCTGTTCCTTGCAAGCGATGAATCCATTGCCATCAACGGACAGTGCATCGTGGTGGACCATGGCGGAAACCTGTAAAAAGGGCACTATGAGGTAGCAATATGTATGAAAAATTATTTTCTGAGATAAAGATACGGGGCCTGACGCTGAAAAACCGGATCGTCATGCCTGCAATGGGAACCCATTTTGCAGACGAGGACAGTCAGGTCACACAGCAGCTGATCGATTACCAGATGGCACGGGCAAAGGGCGGGTGCGGGCTCAACTTCATGGAATGTACGTCGGTGTGCCCGGATGCCACACACACCAGACAGCCGGGGATCTCCGACGACCGTTTTATCCCGGGGCACCGGAAATGTACAGAGGCCATTCACGAAGCCGGAGGAACCTGTGCCATCCAGCTCTGGGCGCCCGGGGCAGGGGCAGGATCAGACCCGAAATGCCGTATCTATCTTCCGGACGGATATGACGGGAAGAAAAGTGCCGTATTTATCCCGCCGACAGCAAAGCGGGAACCGGACGGAACAATCCCGGCCGTAACGGGAGAAGAACTGGAAACCATCGTGGGATGGTTTGGGGAGGCAGCGGCGCGTTCCGTGGCAGCAGGCTACGACGTACTGGAATTTCACTGCGGGCACAATTATCTGCCCCATACCATGCTCTCCAAAGCATTCAACCACCGAACCGATAAGTACGGCGGAAGCCCGGAGAACCGCATGCGGTTTCCGTTGGCGTGTATCCGCGCGATCCGGGCAAATATGCCGGAGGAGATGCCACTGTTTATCCGGGTATCCGTATTTGACGAGGACGATCTGGATGACGGAAAAGGCGGAAACAGCATAGAAGAAACCATCCAATTTCTGAAAGAGGCAAAAAAAGCAGGCGTGGATGTGGCGAACGTATCCAGAGGCAATTTTACCGGATGGGGCAATGTATATGAGGTGCCGCCGCTGAATCTCAAACCGGGCTTCAATGTGGAAAACGCGGCCCGTATCCGGAGGGAGACCGGACTGGTCACCATGGCAGTGGGACGTATCAATACGCCGGAGCTTGGGGAAAAGATCCTGGCGGAAGAGAAAGCAGACCTGATCTGCATGGGACGCGCCCAGCTGGCGGATCCGGATTTCTGTAAGAAATGCAGGGATGGAAGGACAGATGAGATCCGATACTGCATCGGCTGTAATCAGGGATGTAACGATGGATTTGTCAGCCTGCCCCATATCACTTGCCTGCGAAACCCGCTGCTGGGGAGAGAAAGCGAGATTCGAATTACAGAAGCAAAGGAACCTAAAAAAGTATTGGTAATTGGAGGCGGAATGGGAGGCATGGAATGCGCCCTTTTCCTGAAAGCACGTGGGCATGAGCCGATACTGATTGAGAAGTCGGATCATCTGGGCGGACAATTCCTGCTTGCCGGACAGGCGCCGGGAAAAGAAGAATTTGTAAAAGCGGCAAGAGATGAGGCAGAGATGGTCAGAAAGGCGGACATCCGGGTAGAATTGAACCGGGAATTTGAGGAAAGCATGCTGGATGAATACCGGATTGACGAGGCTGTGATCGCTACGGGCGCAGGGCCGTTGATCCTTCCGTTTCCGGGAGTGGACGGGCCTCACGTATCCAATGCCCATGACGTACTGCGGGGAACCGCTGTGCCGAAAGGGGATACGGTGGTGATCGGCGGCGGCCTGGTCGGCGTGGAGATTGCGGAACTGCTGAGTGAGAGAGGGCATAAATGCACGATCATCGAGATGCGGGACGCGGTGGCCTGCGGGCTGGGGTATTACCGGATGATGTTCACAATGAAGAATATTGCCGAGAAACAGATTGACTGCATTGTGAACGCATCCTGCAAAGAGATTACTGAAAATTCCGTTCGGTACGAACAGGACGGAGAAATCCGGGAAGTAGCCTGCGAGAGTGTTGTCATTGCAGTAGGCGCAAAAACAATACCTCATGCTCATATCCTGTCGGCATGTGAGAAAAGGAAGATCCCGGTACATAAGATTGGCGATGCCGTGAAGGTGCGTCGGGCGTTGGACGCGATTGCGGAAGGTGTGGAGGCGGCGTTAGAGATTTAACGTAAGAAGCGAGAAACGGACTGGACGGCAGGAAAAAACGAGAATCCAGAACGAGAGTCAATCGTTAAGCAGATAGGCGGATGCTTGGAACAGAAGGAAACGGTAAGTCAGAGGTCGCTGCTGTTCTGAGCCGCCGCAAATATGGAAGGAGAAAGAAACTATGAGTCAGAAAATGAAGGATCGGGTCGCGATCATTACAGGAGGCTGCGGCGGTGTCGGCATCGAAGTCTCCAGAACCTTTATCAAAGAAGGCGCAAGTATTGTCATTGCGGATATGAATGATGAAGTGGGGAACGCGCTGGCAGATGAGATGAAGGCAGCAGGCGGGAATGCAATATTCTGTCATGTGGATGTAACGAAAGAAGAGGATATCAAAGGCTGTGTGGAAAAATGTGTGGAGACATACGGCAAGCTGGATACCTTGATCAATATTGCCTGTGTGATGGGGATTGAAACAGGTTATATCCACGAAGTGACATCGGAAATGTTTGACAAAGATATCAGCATCAATTTGAAAGGTTCCTTCTTATTTACCAAATATGCGCTTCCTGAAATGATGAAGAATGAGAAAGGTTCCATTGTAAACTTCAGTGCGGTGTCCGCAATCCGCGGCATGATCGGACACTCGGTATATGCTTCCGCGAAATACGGCATGGAATGCCTGACCCGGATGATTGCGACGCAGTATGGAAAGAACGGGATCCGTGCAAACTGCATCCGTCCGGGTGTCATGACCAATCCGAACTGGGAAGACACGGATTTTGGAAAGGAATATTCGGCCTTCATGCTGTCGCACATGCCGGCAACCAGGATTGGGCGGGCAGCGGATGCGGCTCCGGTCGTGCTGTTCTTTGCCTGTGATGATTCATGTTATGTGAATGGACAGACCCTGACTATGGACGGCGGCCTGACCTGCCATGAACCGCAGTGGAAAGAAGATCTGGCAGAATTTGAAAAAGGACTGCGCTAAGGAACTGTCACTAAATAACTTTACCTGGAAAGTTACAGCTGTAACGCCTGTTTACGATATTGGTATAAAAATATAAGAAGTGTTTGTCTGGAGATCGCTGAAATCCGGACAAACACTTCTTATATTTTATCCTTTCCGAAATGCCTTCGCAGAGACTCCGACCCTGCTTCTGAACAGGCGGTAAAAATAATTTTCATCGGAAATCCCTACCATGGACGCGATCTTATTGGCCGGGAGCGTAGTGTCCTTAAGGAGCCGCTTGGCATTCTCAATCCGCAGCTGGATCAGATATTCATTTGGAGAAAACCCAAGATGCTTCTGAAACAGGCGGCAAAGATGATATTTGCTGATATTTGAAAATTCCGCCATATAATCCAGGGTCAGGGGCTGCATATAATTGTGTTCCAAATAGGTGATCAGGTAATGCAGATTTTCTGGAATCTGCTGCACGGCGCGGCGGTAGCTGTCAGAATGCAGCAGGATGGTCAGAAGGATCTGTTCCAACTGGTGGGAGATCTGCAGCTCCTGATAAGGCAGGAGCGATTCATGGAGGGTGAGCAGTTTCTCCAGCTCCGGATGAAAAAAATCCGACGGCTGCTCAAAGCAGACAATATCATCGGAGGAAAACTGTCTGTAAATATCGATGGCGGGAGCCCCGGAAAAATGAATCTCCACATGTTTCCAGGGGATTTTCACCGCCCGATATTCATGGGGGACATTGCAGTCGATGATAAAACCTTGATCTGGTCCGAGAGAATATTTCTTCCCCTTATAGGTTAATTCCCCTTCTCCTTCATAAGTATATTTTAAAAGGAAAGAATGAAAATTTTGATTGCTGCGCCTTGTATAGTATCTCAGCACTTCATAGTAAGTAAAGCTCTGGATGTAGAGAAGCCGGTCTCTTGCATAGGAAGAAAGCGGTTTATTCCCGGCAGTCCAGCTCACGCCTTCCAGATGATAGGCTGTATTCTGGATATAGGACATGGTATTGCCCTGTTCCGTAGGATTCATACCTTCCTGCGTATCGGACATCTGGTCTTCCAATTCTATGGAAGAAAAATCTGTCCGAAGCAGATGAAAATTCTGAAAATGCATTTCATATTATCCTTTCATTCAATATTTCAAAAATCACAGGATGCTTTTCTTTCCGCGATTACATGGAAAAGTAAGCAACATCGTGCTTATTATCAGCAAGTTCCTCTCTGTTTTCCCTGATCATATCATACTATAATTTGTTTCAGGTTAAAAGAGGATCATCCTTATTTTTAACAAAAATCAGAAAAGGAAGGGAGAAGAAATGTTAAGACTGGAACAACTGAAATGCGAACATCTGAAAAATCCGCTGGGAATTGAAAGCAGGCATCCGGTATTTTCCTGGATTCTTACGAGTGAAGAAAAAAATGTCCTGCAGACGGCCTGTCAGGTTCAGGTGTACGCAGGAGAAGCATTACTCTGGGACAGCGGCGAACTCAGAACAGACAACAGCATTGCCTGTGTCTATGGAGGGCCAAAGCTAAAGGCTTTGGGCGCATACCGATGGAGAGTTACGGTCTGGGATAATCAGGGAAATGAAGCGTGCGCGGAAGCTGTGTTTACGATGGCACGGCTGGAGCAGCCCTGGAGGGCGTCATGGGTAGAACCGGAACAGCAGCCGGCTTATGGCGTTCAGGGAGATTCCTCGGATGCGGAGACAACGATGGGAATTTCTACGCAGATCCGGGGATTGGATGAATACGAGGGCTTTCAGACGGTTCAGTACCTGAGGATTCCTTTTGCAGCAGAGAAAAAAGTAAAGCGGGCCCTGCTCTGCGCGACGGCACATGGGGTGTATGAACTGTCTGTCAATGGTGAGGCGCCGGACGACCGCCTGCTGGCGCCGGAGCTTTCCTCCTATCAGAAGATCCTGCAGTACCAGATCTATGACGTAACAGAGCTGGTTCATCAGGGGAAAAATGTGATCTGCGCAAAGCTTGGGGACGGCTGGTGGACCGGGCGTGTCGGCTTTATTGGAAATGCCTGCCAGTTCGGGGATACAACGGCGTTTCTTCTGGAAGGGCAGATCGAGTATGAGGATGGGAGCGTGGACTATGTGCTGTCGGATTCGGCGGTTTCCGCCACAGGCCCGCTCCTGGTGGCAGACCTGTTCGTAGG
>CATLCV010000151.1 GCA_949893755.1 uncultured Lachnospiraceae bacterium
CCTGGACCATAAAACGGAACAGGGAATGTGTAAAGGTAAACTGGCAGTTTAAAACACAGGATGCAAGAATCAAACTGGCAAGACTGTATCCGGTTATACTTTAAAAACTAACCGGATACAGTACTAGGAGGATTTTAATAATGAAAAATAATATTACACTTACAATTGACGAAATACACGCGATCAGAGAAGACCATTGCCTGAAAACCCGTGGCTTGTCCTTTGAAGAATATAAAAGACTTTTAGATGCCGAGATCGCTCCTGTGCTCCGCTTGCTTTGCCAGGCGAAAAAAGCATCTGAAAAACAATGCGTATGAGTTTCTTTTGGGGCTGTTCCGTTCAGCCCCATCTTTTTTTATTCCCGGGTCAGCTTCCGGATCCACTTCCACGACCTGCACCGCAGAAATGCCGGCACGCACTTAAAGAACTGATCCGCGTTGAGGCACCACACCACCACTGCCGGTGATGCCTTCACCACGAATGCCATAAAAAATGACAGCGGCAGCACGATCAGCCAGATGCTGATCAGGTCCATCTTTACCACGAACATGGCGTCCCCGCCGCCCCGGATGATCCCGGTATTGGTGGGCATCTGGTAGGACATCCCCACGTCCACGGCGCTTAAGATCATGAGAAATGTATTTGCCATGGCCTTGGTCTCCGGCCGCAGATCATACAGGCTCAGCACCGGGACACGCAGCAAAAACAGGGCGATCCCGGAGCAGATCCCGATCCCGAGAAATAATTTCTGAAGGCGCCTGGCATACCGCTTCACCTGCTCCATATCCCCGCCGCCGATGGCCTTTCCGATCATCACTCCCGCAGCGGAAGCCGCGCCGACCGCGGTAGATTTTACCAGGAGGAACAGATTGGAGGCGGCGCTGTTTGCCGCGATCGCCGCCGCGGTCATGTGTCCCAGGATGGCCGTCTGCAAAGCCGTGTTCACACCCCACAGACCATTTGTCACCAGGATCGGCAGAGTCACCTTGATATAATCCTTCCAGAGCAGACGGTCAAACTGGAAGAAATCCCGCACCCGCAGGCACAGATTTTTTTCGGTTTTTACAATATAAATGATCAGCACGGCAGTCTCCAGGATCCGGGCGGTCAGTGTCCCCACCGCCGCTCCTGCCGTTCCCATCTCAGGCATGCCGAATCGTCCGAAAATGAGCATATAATTGATGCCGCAGTTGACAAAAAAAGTCATGGCCGAGAGGTACAGCGCGATCTTCACGATCTGCATGCTCCGGAGCACGGCCAGCAAAAGCTGGGTCACCGCAAAGAACAGATAGGTAAAACGGATCAGCCGCAGATATCCCGCTCCCTCCGCAATGATCGGTCCGTCCGTGGTAAACATCCCGATCCCCTGCTCCGGAAAAAGGCTAATCAGAACAAATAAAACCACCATCACCGCCAGCCCGAGCTGTATCATCATGGCCGCGATTTTTTTCATGGGCTTTGTCTGCTGTTTTCCCCAGTACTGGCTTCCAAGGATGACCATGCCCTCCCCAAAGGCGGCCAGCAGCATCTGATACACGAACTGAATCTGATTTGCTGCCGCCACTCCCGCAAGGGAGGTCTCACTGTACGCCCCCAGCATCACATTATCCGTCAGATTGACGCTCAGGGTCACCACATTCTGCAGCACCAGGGCAATATATAATGTAAAAAATTGTCTGTAAAAAGAAGGTTCCTTTTGTTGTTTCTCTATTTGATGTTTTTCTTGCTGATTCATCTCTTTCGTACTCTCGTCCTTCAAATTTTTCCAGCTGTGCGGTTGCGGTCCGGCAGGTCATTTGCATCCAGTTTACCGCAATGCAGATGACCTGCCGAATCAGCCCCCAGATCGGTTACGGCTTTTCATTCCCTTAATCAAATCTGCTTGCACAGCCTGCTTTTTCATATTGCTGCCGTTCTGGATAGTTACATCATATCATAATTTTCCAATCCTGCCTACCTGAAACAGTCCTTGAAAAGAAGGTTTGCGGGAATATCGTTACAGGTCACACCTTGACCAGGCGTGACCTGTAACTCAGGCCGTCATTTAAAATTGCCTTCGGCAATGGACGGCCTGAATATCAGCTTTTATGTGCATCCTCCCGACCAATCAGCGTGGTGATTGGTCGGGGTGTGAACAGTAATGGCATATCACAATAAAGTCGTACATCGGCCCGCAAAAAGTCAAAATTTCGTGATTATTGCATAAAATAGTGTAAGCATTTCTCACAGAAGTATATTATAATGTAGTTATTGTTCGAACATAGGGAAAAGGCGCATGCCGGGCAGATCGGACGCCTTTCGAACAAAGAGCGGAAGCGGTATAATATCATTAAGAACAGGAGGACTCGTGATGATTCAGAAGTATGTGTATGGAAAACCATTTTCAACAGAGGCGGTGGTAACAGAGGTCGCTGCCGGGGAAGGAACGCCGGCTTACGGCACGATTGAAACGGAACAGGGATTTTGTTTTACCTATATTATGGAAGAAACGGATATCGTATACGGGCTTGGGGAGGCCAACCGGGGGCTGAACAAGCGGGGCTACTGCTATATCAGCGACTGCACGGACGACCCCAACCACACGGAGGACAAGCGTTCCCTCTACGGGGCCCACAATTTTATCGTGGTATCCGGAAAGGAAACCTTCGGGCTGTTCTTCGACTATCCCTCTGCCATGACATTTGACATCGGATATACCAGGATGGATACGCTGCAGGTGTCCTGCGCCAAAAGCGATCTGAACCTGTTCGTGATCGACGGCGGCTCGCCCTACGACATCGTAAAGCAGTTCCGGAAGATCATCGGCAGAAGCTACATCCCGCCGAAATTCGCTTTTGGTTTCGGGCAGAGCCGGTGGGGCTACAAGACCAAGGAGGATTTCCGAAAGGTCGCGGACGGCTATCGGGAAAATAACATCCCGCTGGATATGGTCTACATGGATATCGACTATATGCAGGATTTTAAGGATTTCACACTGAATGAAAAAAATTTCCCGGATTTTCCGGAATTTGTACAGGAAATGAAGGACAAAAACCTTCGGCTTATCCCCATCATCGACGCGGGCGTCAAGATTGAGGACGGCTACGATGTGTACGAAGAGGGCGTGAAGAACCGCTACTTCTGCCAGCGTGAGGACGGCAGCGACTTCGTGGCGGCGGTTTGGCCGGGGGATACCCATTTCCCGGATGTGCTCAATGACGAGGCCCGCGCATGGTTCGGAGATAAGTACCGGATCCTGACAGACCAGGGGATCGAGGGCTTCTGGAATGACATGAATGAGCCTGCGATCTTCTACTCTCCGGAGGGCATCGAAGAACTGAAAGGACTGCTGAAGCATTTTCTGGAAAATGATGACCATAACAGCGGAGTCAACGCGGGGACGCTGGCGGTTGCCCCCACATCAGACACCAATGACAGCGCCGAACAGGATATTGACTCCGGGGCTTCCATCTGGCCGCTGATGGGTAAGATTGGAGGGCTGGCAAACAGCAAAGAGGATTACCGCCGTTTTTATCATATAGTGAACGGGGAAAAGATCCGCCACGACAAGGTGCACAATCTGTTCGGGTACTATATGACCCGCGCGGCCGGAGAAGCATTTGAGCGGATCGATCCGGAGAAACGTTTCCTCATGTTCTCCCGTTCCTCCTATATTGGAATGCACCGCTACGGTGGAATCTGGATGGGCGACAACAAGTCCTGGTGGTCTCACATCCTGCTGAATCTGAAAATGCTGCCGTCTCTGAACATGTGCGGATTTTTGTATACCGGAGCGGACCTGGGCGGCTTCGGAGCGGACACCACGAGAGACCTGCTGCTGCGCTGGCTGGCGCTCGGCGTATTTACCCCGCTGATGCGGGACCATGCGGCTGCGGGAACCAGGGATCAGGAGTGCTATCAGTTCGAGGATCTTGACGACTTCCGCCATGTGGTGGGCGTGCGTTACCGGCTGATCCCTTATTTGTACAGCGAATATATGAAGGCCGCGCTGAATGACGATCTGTATTTCAAGCCGCTGGCGTTTGTGTATCCGGAGGATTCCATGGCCGTACAGGTGGAGGACCAGATGATGCTCGGAAATGAGGTCATGATCGCGCCGGTCTACACCCAGAACGCGCGGGGGCGTTATGTGTATCTGCCGGAGGAAATGAAGTTCGTCAAGTTCCTGCCGGACGGATCCATTTCGGAGGAAATCCTGGAAAAAGGGCATCATTATGTGGAGATCGCTTTGAATGAAGTGCCGCTGTTCATCCGCAGCGGGAAGTGCATCCCGGTCGCAGAGGCCGCGGAGTATGTAGACGCGCTGGATACGGAGCATCTGACCATGCTGGGATATGCGGGTGCGGAGTACACGCTTTATGAGGATGACGGCGTAGGGAAGGAGTATGAGAAGGAAGAGAATTACCGAACGCTGAAATATTAAGAGTCAGATTATTTCTAACTGTACGGTTGCAATCCGAGAGGGGCTGTCGGAAAATAGCATTTCTGCACAATATCTTGCTTTGATATCTCATCAATCACGGCATATATTGTGGAAAAACTATCATTTTCCGACAGCCCCTTTTGGATTCGCAGCCTACTCATAAATGAGCAAAAAAGGCTGACGCATCAGAGAAGAATGCTCTGGATGGGACAGCTTTTTCCATTTTCCGTTATACATAAATTGAAGCAGAAAATCCCTGCATTCACGCAAAAGGTATTGTACCGGCTTCATATATGAATTAAAATAAAATCAACAAACATCGTATCATATATGCCGTTTCCAATACGGCGGAAAGGAGGCTCATATGTTAAGTTTAAGAAGGCACAAAAAAACCAGGCTCGTTCGGAAAAAGGGAAACTCTGTAAACTTGCTTCGACATATCCTTCCGGTCATTCTGATCCTTGTGATTGCTGTCCCGGCAGCCGGCTGCGGGCAGAAGGACGGCGGCCCCAAGCAGCGTTCACAGGCAGCTCTGGAGCTTCTTCTCTCCTGCACCATGGAGCAGGCGGAAGATTTTGACGCAGCGATGTCCACGGCATTTGCAGAACCAACGGAAAGCAGCGGTATTGGACTGACAGCCGGCAATGATAGCGATCTGGTGGAATACTTCGCAAAGCGGTTTGACGGATCCATGACAGATGCGTGTATCGAATACCTGACAATGAGCCGCATGATTTACCGCAGTGCTGCATTGGCTAAAGATTTCGGTTCTGATATTGATGCCGGTAACATAGAACTTACAAAATGCTCTGAGAAAGAGGAATGCTATGATTTTTCCGCGGAGCTCAAAACCTCTGCGGGGGACCCTGCCGCAAAAGCATCCGGGACCGTATGGATGGAAAAGGACGGCGCAGAGTGGAAGGTGTCTCACATCACTCTGACGTTGGATGAAATGTAAATTTGAATCGGCATTGCAGTGAGCACCCGGTCAGGGTGTTCACTGCAGCAGTAACAAACCGCCAGCTGTTCTGTGGTGAACCCGAATAAATACTATACAAAAGGATATTTTATGATTACAATACGAAATGTACAGATGACAGATTATGAAATGGTGAGTGTATTAGAAGATGCCGTTTTCAAGCTGCATCAGGAGGCCAGACCGGACTATTTTGTTTCACAGACACATTACTCAAAGGAAGAGTTTGAAAAACTGTTGGCTCGTCCTGTTCCTATCTCTCTTGCCGCTGTCTGCGGGGAGCAGATTGTCGGGATTTGCTTTGGAGAGATCACGGAAATGTCTAAAAATACATTCCGCAAGGGGCGAAAAATCGCTGTGATCGAAGATCTGTTTACTCTGCCGGAATACAGGGGCCGCGGGATTGCTTCCCGTCTGATCGAAAAGGCACGTGAACAGGCAAAGGCAGAGCAGGCCGACGCACTGGAGCTCTGTGTCTGGAGCTTTAACGCCAGTGCAATGCGGCTCTACGAAAAGCTTGGTATGAAGGTGCAGTATTATCGGATGGAAGAACGGCTGAATGATGAACAGTAAAATGGAATCTGCCCGGCTCCGGGCGGATAGTCTTCACATCAAACGGTTCTGTGGTCTGCCGTTTTGAATAGATGCGAAAGTTTATCTGAATGTCAAAGGAGAAGAGTTATGAAAAAATTCATCCGTATATTATTTTGCACAGTACTTTTATCCGGAACCATGCTCCTGTCACAGGGCTGCGGAGCTCGCGGGGAGCATGAAGCCGCACCAGATGGCACCCAGGAGACTGCCTCCCGGCAAGGTAAACTGGATTCTGACACGTCAGACGGCGGTGCGGAGGATTCTGATACGACAAATGATGAAAACTCTGATGCTGCCTCAACGAACCATGTTGCGGACGACACTGTGGACACTTCCGGCGGCCATACATCCGGCGGGACGTCAGCGGAAGAAGCCAAATCCCCCGGTCTGGCCTGCCCTTCTGTAAACGGCGCACTCCGTGTCGATGGAACGCAGCTTGTGGATAAAAACGGCCGCCCGGTACAGCTTCGGGGAATCAGTACCCACGGCCTTGCCTGGTTTCCGGATTATGTGAATGAGGACTGCTTCCGGCAGCTTCATGAGGAATGGCAGGCAAATGTGATCCGCCTTGCCATGTATACTGCTGAGTACGGCGGCTATTGTACGGGCGGCGACCGGGAAGCCCTGAAAAAATTGATCCATGACGGAGTATCCTTTGCCGAGCGGCAGGACATGTATGCGGTCATCGACTGGCACATCCTGTCCGACTCCAACCCGAATACATACCTGGAGGACGCGAAAGCATTTTTCGGGGAAATGGCTGGAAAATATGCAGGATCAGACCATGTCCTGTATGAGATCTGCAATGAGCCGAACGGCAGCACCTCCTGGGGAGAGATCAAAGCGTATGCCGAGCAGGTGATTCCTGTTATCCGTTCTCAGGATGAAGATGCAGTGATCCTGGTCGGAACCCCGAACTGGTCACAGTATGTAGACCAGGCGGCGGCAGATCCCATAGCAAGCTATGAAAATATCATGTATACGCTTCACTTTTATGCCGCAACCCACACCGACGACCTGCGCGGGAAGCTGATCGGAGCCGTAGAAAGCGGGCTTCCGGTCTTTGTATCGGAGTATGGGATCTGTGATGCCAGCGGAAACGGCGCCATTGACACAGCCCAGGCAGACCTGTGGGTGGAAACTTTAGATAAATACGGGATAAGTTATATTGCATGGAATCTTTCTAATAAGGAGGAAACCTCGGCGATGCTGAAAAGCGGCTGCGGGAAAACCAGCGGGTTTACCCAGGAGGATCTCAGCGAATCCGGGAGATGGGTGTATCAGATGCTGAGAAAACATATGTAAAACACGAATGCTGCTCCGTTTGTCCAGCCAATGACCGGCAGGAGCAGCCTGCATTTTTGGAGTCCGTCCAGTTCTTCGCATGACTTCTATGGCAAATAAATAATGTTCATATTTTGAACTTCTCTTATTTCTTTTTCCATATCATTTTTCGCTAAATAATATATTTTGTTAGCGACTATATCAGCCGCCCTTACCAGCAGCTTTGACTTCGAATTACAGTACTCCAGCTGTACAGCTTTCATTCCCGTAAATATCGGGGGATAGTATGTATCATATTTATAATTAAATGTTCCAAGTTTAAATTCCTGTTCTAATGCTTCCTGCAACTCATATCTTCCGTTTGTAGCTGTCGTATGTTCGTCTACATAGAAATAGAGTCTTTCCACCTCGTCAGGATGCATCATCCCCTCCTGTATAAGACTTTCAAAAGCTCTTTTAACCGCAATCTTATATGCATAATCTAAATATCTCTGCTTATCCTTTTTACTTAGAAAAATCCTACTAAGAATCTTTTTTTGTTTTACAACCACGCCAAATTTATGGCAGCCATTTAATGCTCTGAAAAGTTTTCCCTTTTCCTTATTTGTGACCTGTGTTGCTTTCAATTCATAATCAGCAGCAACATCTTTATTTGTCCGGAGAATTTTTTCAACACTTGCGTACTTTCTTGACCAGATTTCTTTATCTTCTGTTCCCAGAAGTATCAGTCCTCCAAAAACAAAATAGTCATTATGCGCTTTATCAAAGACACCGGACTCATCTGAATAAACATAGATATTCATTGTCAGCCCTCATTTCATGAATAAATAAAAAAACCACCTTAAAGGTGGCCTCATGATCGACGATATTACATATCGCTTAAACGCTAATTCGATATCATGAGTATACAGCGTATCTCTACCTGCAATTATATTATACGTCATTCCAGGAAAAATTACAACAAGAAATTATGACCTGGGCGTAGATAATTTTGGGTAGTGGGCTTCCGCAGCCGTTCCACCACACTTTCCTTCCTCCCGAACCGTACCGCGGCACCGGGCACCGAGGCATGGGTCACGGTGAATACGCTGTCGCCTTTCTAAATGCCCTTGCAATTTTCAGGCTGTCCGTTTTTTCATAGATCACCTCATCCTGTCCGCCCAGCGTGATCCCTCTGATATATACATCCCTGAGATTATTTGAGGCTTTTATATTTTTCATATGAATATAACGTCTGTCCGGATTTGCCGTAGAAAACATGATGCTGTCCTTATCCAGCATTTCCAAAGGCCGCAGATTATGTGATGTAAAAACCAATTGTCCTTTCGCACTTTTTTGGAAAATGTCGAGCAGTTCCCCTAACATATACTCAAAAACACCTGCGTCCAGTTCATCAATTGCCAGACAGATAGAAGGATTTCCAAATGCCTGGATCCATGCATTTAAAATGGAGATGATCTTAATGATCCCCTCTGACTCCATTCGAATCGGAATCGGCGGCATATTCTCACGGACAGAAACCAGTTCCACTCTGAACCCCTTTTCTCCATCATCTGTCAGCTGCTCACCATAATGATATATATCGATCTTCATTCCTGGAATGATCGTATATAAAACCATATTGATCTGGGCAACAATAATATCCAAAATCTGCTTTCTTTCTTCACTGAGAACAACCGGTCCTGTCAAAGAAACTGCAAAATCTCCCTTGGCCCGGATTTCATCTTTCTCTATTTTGAACGCCATAGGCAATAAAAAGTTTGCGGAAATCACACCGGAATGCGTATTCCGAATTACGAATAAATCTTTCAGCGCAAATAAAAACAACGCCCTGATCACGTTCGAATAATGCCGGAAATTATTTTTATATTCTTTACAAAAAATCTCCCTGCTGCTTTCGCCAAATATATAAGAGCAATTATCCTTTTCGGCAATTTTTCTCGCTACAAGCAGCTCCATCTTGTTTTCTTTCGACACCTCGGTAATTTCATCCAGTCTTTTTTTGGGGGTAAATATCTGGTCCTTCTCTGCTCTTTGGTAATCCATAAATACTGTTTTATTTGTCCTGGAAGCATCTTTATTTATAGAACAACTCAATACTTCACGAACGATTTCTGCTCTTTTTGAATCTGGCCATTTCTGACATTCTTAATATTCGAAATGGTTAATGAAGCTAATCTTACAATGCTCCCCATATGATCCGTTCACCTCCATCTAGTTTACTACACTTTAGCACAAACAGCAAATTTCTTCAATTATTTTTCTCAATTTTATATTTTTTATTCCATTTAATAAAATAGGACAGAGTTTTTTACTCTGTCCATACCGCATTTGTCTGTCTCACAAAATTTTCTTATTGTCTGCTCCTGCAGTTGTCACGATCACTTTAAAAGCTCCTCTTACAAACTTAATCAAAAGAATCCGGCTCCGGATATTTATGCGGGCTCATACCATAACCCTTCTGATAATTGATCGTCATATATATCGTTTCCTCTCCATGCGTAAGTTTTACATAGCACACGCCGTCCTCAAACAGATCTGTAATCTCCATTTTCTGATCATAATAATATACCCAGACCGTACCGTCATCCTTATATTCTACCTCGGGTGCATTCAAGGACTCATTCAACGCTTCCAGAATCTCCTCCTCTGTCAGCGGGCGTTCCGTTCCGTCCGCTTCATACGCGATTCCGCCCCCTCCCCGCTCTCCCATTTCGCCGTTTTCCAACGGATATGAAATGTGATACGACCCCTCTCCGTCATATTCAAACGTCGCTGTCGTCTGGTCTCCCTGGATCCAGAGCTGGATCGTCCTCTGGATTCCTCCCACGTCGGCCGCATATGCAATGCCGCTCCCGCCGATCAATGCCACACAAGCCGCGGCTGCTGCCGCCGCTGTTCTCATTTTTGCTTTTTTATTCATAATAGCCATCCTTTCTATCTCCTGGGATATCCTGTCGGAGGACTGCAATACCGAAAACGCCTGCTTATATTTTTCTTTATTCGTCATCTTTCCACTCCTCCTGCAATTTTTCCTTGAGCATCCCACGTCCGCGCGACAGCCTCACCTTGACGTTGCTTTCTGTGATTCTCAGAATATCCGCGATCTCATGTATGGTGTAATCCTCATAGTAAAACAAATGGATCACGATCCGGTATTTTTCCGGAAGCTTCATGACTGTTTCGAACAGTTCTTCCGATTCTGGAGTCTCAAAGGTCAATGTCTCCATATAGTCCTCCAACGGCACCTTATTTCTTCTCCAAAATGTCCGGTTCGTATTTTTCGCTTTATTGATCGCCACACGGATCAGCCATGCACGGATGTGCTGCTCATTGTCAAATTCTTTCTTTAACAAATAGTACTGAATGAATGTATCCTGAACAACGTCCTCTGCGTCTGCCGCATTTCCGCTGATATTAAAGGCTGCCGCGTAAAGATTGTTCCGATATTTTTCAAACAGCTCTTTTACTGATGGTTTCATGAGTACTCCTTCGATGTTGATATGGAAAACCTGCCGCCGGCCGGCTTTCCCGCATACGCTGGTATGAAAAGGCCCTTCACTAATAATACACCTCAAAAAATAAAAAGGTTACATAATAAGCAGAAAAATATTGACAATTAAGTGGTTGAAGTGTATAGTGTGTATACATAAACATCACATCAAAAAACGAAGGGAGAGTGAAATGTGAAGATACTTATATCCAATACTTCCGACAGTCCTTTATACCAGCAGATCAAAGACCAGATCAAGGAAGCTATCTTGCAGGAAGAATTAGTTGAGGGCGATTCCCTTCCATCTATCCGTGCTTTTGCCAATGATCTGAAGGTCAGCGTTTTGACAATCCGCAGGGTTTATAATGAACTGGAAGAAGAGGGTTTTATTGTAAGCCAGGTTGGTATCGGTACGTTTGTATCCACGAGCAATATCGAATTGCTGAGGGATTCGAAGCGGCGTCTTGTGGAAGAAAAAATGCAGGATATGCTGCAGACTGCAAAGTCTTTACATATCAGCAAAGAAGAATTGAATGCCATGATGGACATTTTGTATGAGGAGGTATAAGAGTATGGTCCCGATTTTAGAAGTGACCGGATTAAAGAAAAGCTATCAAAATTTTATGCTGAGGGATGTCAGCTTTACTGTACCGGAAGAATGTATCACCGGATTTATCGGTGTGAATGGAGCCGGAAAATCAACCACCATTCATTCTATATTGAATCTGGTCCAGAAGGACGCCGGTACCATTCAGTTCCGCGGAAAGGACATTTCCAAAAATGAAAAGGCTTTTAAAGACAAAATAGGGGTTGTTTTTGACAGCGGATGCTTCTATGAGGAATTATCCCTGAAAGAAATGACCGAGCTGATCTCTTCTTCCTATTCGCACTGGAATGAGAGCGCATACAAGCAGTACATGGACATGTTTTCTCTGCATCCGGAACAGATAGTCGGGACGCTCTCAAAAGGAATGAAGATGAAATATTCTCTGGCACTGGCGTTATCTCATGATGCGGAATTATTGATCATGGATGAACCTACCAGCGGACTTGACCCGCTGATGAGAGAGCAGTTTCTCAATATTTTGAAGGCGTATCTGGAACCAGGCGGCAGGGCCGTTTTTTATTCCACCCATATCACTGCCGATCTGGAGAAAGCGGCTGATATGCTGATCATGATCCATAACGGGGCTATTGTTTTCGAGGAGGAAAAAGACGCTCTGCTGGAAAGATTTAAAATTGTAAAAGGCGATACCAGGGAGCTTTCACCCGATATGGAGCCGCTCATGCTGCATTTTGATAAAAGCAGCTATGGCTTTACCGGCATTACAGACAAGCCGGAGAAATTAAAGCAAAGCGGAAAAGATCTGTTATTTGAAAGAGCCACGGCCGAGGATATTATGCTTGCATATGTAAAGGAGAGTGAACAATGATGGTATTGAAACTGATCAGAAAAGACATCCTGATCGTAAAGGAGATTTTGTGGCAGCTGTTTATTATTATCATAGGATTTCCATTGCTTGTCGCATGGCGCCAGCCCCAGATGGGAGGATTGACCGGACTCTTAATGTCTGTTTTGGTTTCCTCTGTTTTCTTTAATCTTGCTGTTTCGGAGAAGGAAAACAGATATCCCAAGGCAACCGCATTATTGTCCGCAACCCCCTATATGAAAAGTAAATTAGTCTTTGCAAAATATGCCCTTTACGTCATGATCTGGCTGGTTTGCTGTATTGCGTCTTTCATTGAAATGCGTTTCGTCCCGGAAATTGCCGTAGATGATTTTGGCCGGACTGCCGCCATGGTTTTTCTGATCCAGTCCATTTGCATGGGGATCTTCTTGCCTGTACAATACGTGTTTGGCTATGAAAAAACAAAATTTGTAAGTTTTCTCTTATTTATAACACCCTTTGCTCTAACCGCAATGGAAAATTCAGAAATTGCTGTAAATATCGGAGGCTTTTTTGGCCCAACCCCAGTATTCCTGACAATGATCATTTTTGCTTTTGGCATACTTGCGTGGTTTGCGTCATTTGCGGTTTCTGAAAAAGTATTTAATGGGAAGGACTTGATCTGAAGGAAATTGCAGGAGCTGAATTGATGTATAGGGCTGTCGGGAAATGACATTTCTGCACAATATTTTGCTGTACTAGAGCGTGTTCAAACACGCCCTAGTACTCCATCCGGCTAGTTATTTGGTTTCCAATTCTTCTTAATTATTCTATAACAAGGTATCATGATCAGAAGGATCGGCATCAGCCAAAATAAAATCCAGCCGCCATTGTCATATGTCCCTGAAAAATATATTCCCAACATAACTTCCAATGTGGCAAAAGAAATATAAATACTGTTTGAAATCTTATTTTCGTTCATTTTTTTCTCTCCTCGTATACTTATTGATATACTGATCTAAGCTCTTGTCAGGTTTGGAGTATCTGAATGATATCCTGTAAAATGATGAGAAAGATATTCCGTTGCTAATGTTGATTGCAGCCTTAACTATCTGATTATATTTTTCCACAATTCATCCTCGGAAGATACAGGATAAACTCCGCCCCTTCCCCAAGCACAGACTTCACTCTGATATACCCGTTCTTTTTTTAATATTTCCCGGGCCAGTTCGAGTGCTTTAAAATCGCAGCAATACTTTAAAATTTTACCGGTAGACATTTGTTTAGAGTACAATTTGTTAGCTTTGCGTATAACATCGTCAACAATTTTCAGGCAAAATGAGTATTCTTTATTTAACAGGTCTTTATATTTCTTTAATTCTTCTGTATCATCATTTTCTGGATTCAAATTGACAATTGTGTAAACCCCTTCAATAACCGGAAACATTTTTTTGATATCAAGTGCTGAAATAATATGCTTTACCTCTGATTTTCCTTCACCGGGAACCCATATGTCATCAGGACTCAAAGCAGAAACTGATGTCTTTTCATATATTAGATAACGCTCTCCATCAACATTTTTCCAGGATTTATGCTTACTTTTTGCTGATGAAAGCGGGATAACATATTCCAGGTTATTTTCAGAAATCAGTATCCCTATATGTGGTTTGTTCTCATACCCGTTCGTACTGTAAAATACCTCCGGACATGCGTTGTGCATGGCTTTGAGATAATTCGTGCTGACATTGATAAATTTTAAATTATCTTTTAGTATAAACATTTTCTCTCCAAAAAAATATGGGAAGCACGAGCTTCCCAATCGTTAATGTTCATCTCTTTACGGATCATTCCGAAGGTTAATGGAGACCTTCTTTAATGTTCATCTCTTTTATGATCTAAAATCATAAGGTTAATGGAGACCTCGCTATACACATTATATTATATCCAAAAAGAAGCATTGTCAACTCCTTTTTTATACTCGCGGCAGTTTTTCCTGTGTAGCAGCATGCATCAATCGTCATATTCTCGCTTCGCAAATTCCTCTACAATCGTTGACTTTCCAATACGTCTCGCGCCTTCGAGCAATACTATTTACAAAATGTTTTCTATCACCCTTTCCGCAGCCCGCCGCCTATCCGGTACAGCGGAATATTCACCATCCAATCCTGCTCCCTGTAATCGGACATGGAGGTGCGCACCGCCAGCTCAGGATGATATTTGTTATAAAATGATTTCAAGCTCTTGGCCTGCAGATTTTCCTCCGCCTTCACCTCCACAGGCACGATCCCC
>CATLCV010000152.1 GCA_949893755.1 uncultured Lachnospiraceae bacterium
CTGGGAACCATTTTGATGGGAGGGATCGCCGGCATCCTTGTAGGAGCTCTAACCGGATACTTCGGAGGATGGCTGGATGAAGGGCTGATGCGGGTCAATGACGCGGTAGCCGCCTTTCCGAGCGTCCTGCTGGCACTTGTCATCATTACCCTGCTGGGACCGGGCACCTATAAGGTGATGCTGGCCCTCGGGATCGCATTTATCCCCAGCTTCGCAAGGATCGTCCGGGGAGAATTTTTACGGCTGCGGGAAGCGGATTATGTGACCAGCGCAAGACTGATCGGCGTTTCCACACCGAGAATTTTATTTGTACACATGCTGCCCAACATCCTGCCGGCGCTTTTGTCCGCCCTTGCGATCGGATTCAACAATGCGGTGCTTGCGGAGGCCAGCATGAGCTACCTGGGGATCGGAGTGCAGCCGCCGGATGCCAGCCTGGGAAGGATGCTCTCCGAATCCCAGACTTATCTGGCAGGCGGGCCGTGGTGCGCGATCTTTCCAGGCGCTTTCCTGGTACTGCTGATATTGGGCGTGGGACTGTTAGGAGAAGGGATCCTGGATCAGTTTGGAGGTGGAAGATAATGCTGAAGGTAGAAAATCTGTCCATTCATTTTGAGGATCGAAGTGAACGGGAAGAGGTTGTAAAAAATGTCTCTTTTGCAGTGGAGAACGGAGATATCCTTGGAATCGTGGGGGAATCCGGCTCCGGCAAGACGATGACTGCGCTGACCATTGCCGGGCTTTTGAAAAAGCACGCGGTTCTGGACGGAGGAAAGATCTGGCTGGACAATACGGACCTGCTCAGTCTGTCGGAAAAGGAAATGCGCCGGATCCAGGGAAATGAGATCAGCATGATCTTCCAGGAACCTATGACCGCATTGAATCCTACCATGCGGATCGGGAAGCAGGTGGAAGAGGCACTGCTTCTGCATTCCCGGAGAAGCCGCAGGGACAGAGGAGGCCGGCTCCGTATGGAGAGAAGGGAGCAAAGAGAGCTTGCCCTGAGAGCGCTGGAAGAGGTGGAGCTGGAACATCCGGAACAATTGTATAAAAAATATCCTTACGAGCTTTCCGGGGGGATGCGGCAGAGGGTGATGATCGCCGCGGCGATCGTATGCCGCCCCAAGCTGCTGATCGCGGATGAGCCGACGACTGCGCTGGACGTAGGGACCCAGGAAAGCATTTTACAGCTTTTGAAAAAGCTGAACCGGAAATATGGAATGAGCATCCTGTTCATCTCTCATAACCTGCGGGTGGTCAATACGCTGTGCCGCCGCGTGCTGGTCATGAAGGACGGCCAGGTCGTGGAGGAAGGGGACTGCGCGGAGATTTTTGAGAACCCGCAGTCCGAATATACCAGAGAGCTGATCGCGGCAATCCCGGCAAGAACAAAAGAAAACCGGTATTATGAGCTGATGAGGCGCAGGAAGAAAGCAGGTGAGGGCTTTGCCGGAAAAAATTTTGGAAGTGAAGCATGTAAATGCTTATTATAGAGAGGGAAAAACGAGAAGACAGATCCTGGACGATGTCTCCTTTACCTTATATGAGGGGGAGATCGTCGGACTGGTGGGCGAAAGCGGCAGCGGAAAATCCACGCTCTGTAAATGTGTGCTGGGACTTCTGAAAGACTATGAAGGGGAGGTTGTCCATTATACCAAGCGTCCCCAGATGGTATTTCAGGATCCGTTCAGTGCCTTGAACCCGAGGAAAACCATCGGCTGGATCCTGGAGGAACCGCTGAGGGTAAAAGGCGGATCCTCCAGGCAGGAGCGACGGAAAAAGGCGGAAGAAATGCTGCAGCGGGTCCATCTGCCGGAGGATTTTTACGGAAGATATCCGCGGGAACTGAGCGGCGGGCAGAGACAGCGGGTCAGTATTGCCCTGGCGCTGATCACAGGGACGAAGTTCATCCTGGCGGACGAACCGCTCTCCGCATTGGATGTGACGGTGCAGGCGCAGATCATCGCCCTTCTGAAAGAACTGCAGGAGAAAGAAAAAATCTGTTATCTGTTCGTGTCCCACGATCTGGATGTGGTCAGTATGCTGTGCGGGAGAGTTCTGTTTCTGCAGGATGGGAAGGTGTGCAGTCTGGATGAGGCGTAGATAAGCATGAAAAGAAGAATCAGGACTGTGCATTCACCGTACAGTCCTGACAACGCCGGAGCATGTTTGATGATTGATTTCTGTAAGGCAGGGAACCGTATGGATGTGTTTTCAGAGGTGATTTATGAGAACGTATAAACTGACAATTGCATATGACGGAACCCGTTATCAGGGCTGGCAGAGACAGCCGGACACGGAGCTGACGGTTCAGGGAACCCTGGAACGGACCATCTGTGATCTCAAAGGATTTCCAGTAGAAGTCCATGGCTCCGGCCGGACGGATGGGGGCGTACACGCAGAAGCCCAGACGGCCAGCATCTGCCTGCCGGGAAAAGTGGAGGAGGAAGCATTTCAGGGAGAACTGAACCGAATGCTGCCCGAGGATATCCGGGTGACCGGCGTGGAGCTTATGAAAAATGGATTCCATGCCCGCTACAGCGCGGTTGGAAAACGGTATGAATATCGCATTGATACGCGGGAAAAGGCGGATGTATTTACCAGGAAATATTGTTTTCATTTTCCGGAAAAACTGGATATCAAGGCGATGAAAGCGGCTGCGGGATGCCTGGTGGGAAAGCATGATTTCGCCGCGTTTACAGACCGGAACGAGGATCAGTCCACGGTTCGGAAGATCTATGATATCCGGATGGAGGAAGAGGGAAGCAAGTTAAAGATCATCTACGAGGGAAATGGATTTATGTACCATATGGTGCGGATCCTGACCGGGACGCTTCTTGAGGTGGGAACCGGGAAGCGGACTGCCAAAGAGACAGCCGCGCTTTTGAACGGCGGGGAGCGCTGGCAGGCGGGATTTTTGGTGCCGGCTTGCGGACTGACGCTGAAAGAAGTATACTACAGGGTTACAGGTAACGCTTAGCCAAGGTGTGACCTGTAATACGACAGGTAAAATGATCAAGAAAGGATGACAGCAGATGATGAAACTGATCTCATGGAATGTAAATGGAATCCGCGCATGTATGCAGAAAGGATTCGAGGATTTTTTTAAACAGGCGGATGCGGATATCTTCTGCCTGCAGGAGACGAAGCTGCAGGCGGGACAGCTTGAGCTGGAACTGGCAGGCTATCACCAGTACTGGAACTACGCGGTAAAAAAAGGCTATTCCGGAACTGCGGTATTTACGAAAACAGAGCCTCTGAACGTGTCTTACGGAATCGGAATGGAAGAACATGACCAGGAAGGACGTGTGATCACCTGCGAGTTTGAGGATTTTTATTTTGTCACGGTCTATACGCCCAATTCACAGGACGGATTGAAACGTCTGGATTACCGGATGAAATGGGAGGATGATTTCCGCGGTTATTTGAAGCACCTGGAGGAAACCAAGCCGGTGATTGTGACCGGGGACATGAATGTGGCACATCAGGAGATCGACCTGAAAAATCCGAAGACCAATCGGAAAAACGCCGGGTTTACGGACGAGGAGCGGCAGAAGTTCACGGAGCTTCTGGATGCCGGATTTATTGATACCTTCCGGTACTTTTATCCAGACCAGGAGGGAATCTATTCCTGGTGGTCCTACCGGTTCAAAGCACGGGAGAAAAACGCGGGGTGGCGGATCGACTATTTCTGCGTGTCGGAAAGCCTGAAGGATAAGCTGGAGGATGCGAAGATCCTGACAGAGGTGTACGGGTCGGACCATTGCCCGATCGAGCTGGATCTCAGGAGCTGACGGTGATTAATTTGTGCAGATGTTAAGTGCAGGCTGCAGGCTATAAAATGATTGGCCTGCAGCCTGTAGCATTTTCAAAAATCAGGACTTGCACAAATCAAATAAAAGAGTAAAATATAGAAGTGGAATCACAGGAAATAACAGGAGGCTGATATCGTGACGAAGATTGATATTATTTCCGGCTTTTTGGGAGCAGGAAAAACAACATTCATTAAGAAAATGCTACAGGAAATATTCGCAGGAGAGCAGGTTGTCCTGATTGAAAATGAATTTGGGGAGATCGGGATTGACGGAGGATTTTTGAAGGATTCCGGCATTGAGATCCGGGAGATGAATTCCGGTTGTATCTGCTGCTCTCTGGTAGGAGATTTTGGAAAATCCTTGAAGGAGGTTGTGGACACGTATCATCCGGAAAGGATCCTGATCGAGCCGTCCGGTGTGGGAAAGCTCTCTGACGTGATCAAGGCCGTGCAGGATGTAGCGGAGCAGATCGACGCGAAGCTGAACAGCTTTACGACCATGGTCGATGTGACGAAGTGCAGAATCTACAGCAAGAATTTCGGTGAATTTTTCAGCAACCAGATCGAATATGCAGGGGCGGTGATCCTGAGCAGGACCGACAAAGCAAAGCAGGAGAAGATTGAGGAAAGCGTGAAGATCCTTCGGGAGATCAACGCAAAATCTCCCATCATTACAACCCCGATCGCGGAGCTTCCCGGCGAAAAGCTGCTGGAGATCATGGAAGGAAGCAAGTCCCTGGAGGAAGAACTGCTCTCTGAGATTCGCTGCCCGGAATGCGGGGAAGTCCATGAACATGGGGAAGAATGCGGATGCGGCCATGACCATCATCACCACCATCATGAAGAAGATCATGAAGGACACGGACACCATCATCACGGGGAGGACCATGAAGAGCATGAGCACCACCACCACCATCACCACGGCCACCATCACGCGGATGAGATATTCACAAGCTGGGGGAAGGAGACGGTCAAGACTTATACGAAGGAAGAGATCAGCAGCATTCTAAAATCTCTGGAATCCGAAGAGATCTACGGTACGATCCTGCGCGCGAAAGGGATGGTTGCCGGAGCGGACGGCGAGTGGATCTATTTCGATATGGTGCCGGAGGAGCATGAGGTCAGAAGCGGATCCGCGGAGTATACGGGACGCATCTGCGTCATCGGCTCGAAGCTGAACGAAGAAAAGCTGTCGGAGCTTTTCGGACTGTAAGGAACTGTATGGAAATATCCTGCGCAATCTGTTTAGGTTATTTTCCTACAGTTCCTAAAAGACGGGCATTTGGCCGGAAAGGAAAGAAAAAATGGATCAACCAGATGTAATGGTATATCTGATGACTGGTTTTCTGGACAGCGGGAAGACCCAGTTTTTGAAGTTTACATTGGAGCAGGACTATTTTCAGATTCCGGGGACCACACTTCTGATCCTCTGTGAGGAAGGGGAGGAAGAATACGGCGCGGCAGGGCTGAAAAAGTTCAATATCGTTGTGGAACGGGTGGAATCCCAGGACGAGCTGACGGAGGAATTTCTGAAAGCGCTGGATGAAAAGCACCATCCGGAGCGGGTCGTGGTAGAATACAACGGCATGTGGAAGGTCAGCGATTTTGAAAAGCTGAAGCTCCCCGACGGCTGGGGGATCGAGCAGAAGCTGACTACCGTAGATGCCAGCACATTCCAGATGTATCTGACGAACCTGAAACCGCTGTTTGTGGAAATGGTCCGGGGATCGGAGCTGGTGCTGTTCAACCGATGCAATGACATCAAGCCGCTGGCTGGCTACCGCAGGAGCGTAAAGGTGGTGAGCCCCCAGGCGGAGGTCATTTTTGAGGATGAAAAGGGCGAAGTGGAAAATATTTTTGAAAATGATGTGCCCTATGATATGGATGCGCCCGTCATCGAGATCCGGCCCGAGGATTATGGGATCTGGTATGTGGACATGATGGAGCATCCGGACAAATACAAAGGGAAAGTAGTAGAGTACACGGCCAAGGTACTGAAACCACGGTCCTTCCCCTCGAAGACATTCCTGCCGGGACGGATGGCAATGACCTGCTGCGCGGATGATACGACATTTCTCGGATATATGTGCAAAAGCGCCTATGCGCCGAAGCTGAAACCCGGACAGTGGGTGAAGGTCCGCGCAAAGGTCGGATTTGCCCGGATGGCGATGTACCGGGGGACAGGCCCGGTGCTGGAAGCGGAAAACGTGGAGATGGCGGATCCGATTGAAGAGCTGGTATATTTTAACTGAACAGGAACCTTTCGCGCATGGCTGTCATATAATAAAACAGACGAAAACAGGGAGTTTCAGACTTTATGGCGAAAGGATATTTGATCATTCAGGCGCGGACTGCAGGCGGGGCCGTTCCAATCGTGGGAGCGGAGATCCGGATCCTGGATCCCCAGGGCAGCAGCGTCTATGAGCTGACGACAGATGAAAGCGGGGAAACAGAGCGGGTTTCCCTGGAGACCGTGGACAAAAGCCTTTCTTTGGATCCGGACTATTCCGGAACGCCCTATACCGGATATGACGTACTGGTGCGGGCTGCAGGCTTCAATTCCCTTTACATTTCCGGGGTGCCCATCTATGAGGACGAGACGGCGATCCAGCCGGCGGAGCTTCTGCCCATGCAGCAGACGCAGCGCAGCCCGATGGTAAATGAGATCACCATTGAGAAGCCTGCCGCAGCATCGGACATCAGGCGGATTCAGGAAAGGCCGGAGCCTGAGCTGCGGGTTCTGCGGCAGGTTGTCATTCCGGATCCGATCACGGTACATCTGGGCAGCCCGTCCTCCTTGGCCGCCAACATACAGGTACGGTTTACCGATTACATCAAAAATGTTGCCAGCAGCGAGATCTACCCGACCTGGCCGGACGCGTCGCTGCGGGCCAATATCTATGCGATCATTACATTTGCGCTGAACCGTGTGTTTACCGAGTGGTACAGGAGCCGCGGCTATTCCTTCGACATCACCAGCAGTACGGCTTATGACCAGGCTTATGTGCACGGGCGCACGATCTTCGAATCCATCAGCAGGATCGTGGACGAGATCTTTAACCAGTATGTCCGCAGGCAGGGACAGAACGCACCCTATTTTACTTCATTCTGCAACGGAACGACCGCGACCTGTTCCGGGCTGTCCCAGTGGGGGACGGTCAGTCTGGCGGAGAGAGGGCTGACACCTCTGCAGATTCTTAGAAATTACTACCCGAATAACATAGAAATCGCAGAAACGAATGTTGTAACAGGAGTCCTGTCTTCCTATCCGGGCACTCCTCTTCGGACCGGCAGCAGAGGACTTGACGTACAGGTGATCCAGACCTGGCTGAACAGGATCCGCAGAAATTATCCGGCCATTCCGGAGATCACCGATGAGGCAGGGGTATTCGGGGACAGCACCCGGGCCGCAGTGACCAAGTTTCAGAGTATTTTCAATCTGGCAGCGGACGGGGTAGTGGGAAAATCCACCTGGTATAAGATTTCCTATCTGTATACTGCCGTAGCCAGGCTGGCAGAGCTGGACAGCGAGGGTACGGCTTTGGGCATCGGAACGGTCCCGCCGGGCTCGGTGCTCCGGCAGGGCTCCCGGGGAGCGGATGTGATCACCCTGCAGTATCTGCTGAATCTGATCTCGGAATTTTATCCCACGGTTCCGCGGGTCTCCCAGGACGGGATCTTCGGCAGCGGGACCAGGCAGGCGGTCATTGCATTTCAGAACGCTGTTGGACTGGATCCGGACGGGATCGTGGGAGTGAATACCTGGAAGGCGCTTTATGATGTATATCTGGGGATCGGGGAAAATGTTCCCATGCCGGGACCGGGTACCGACTATATTGAATATGTGGTCCAGCCGGGAGATACGCTCTGGCTTCTGTCCCAGAGATATCATACCACGGTGGATGCGATCAAGAGCCTGAACGGTCTGACGGGAAGCATGCTGTACATCGGACAGGTGCTTAAGATTCCGTCGTCTTCGGAGGTCCCTTATATTGAATATACGGTCCGTGTGGGGGATACCCTGTGGGAGCTGTCCAGACGGTACAACACTACGGTAGAGGCAATCCGGGAACTGAACGGGCTGACCAGCGATATGATCTATATCGGCCAGACACTGCTGATTCCGGTAAAATAACCCATGATCCGGTAAAATAGTCGGAATATGATTTGTATCATTGTATTCTGTGCCGAAATCCGCTATACTTATATCGTAAAAATTGTTCAAAAGGGTTGCAGGCAATACCTCGGCCGGGCGTGTCCTGCAACTCAAAAGGTACAATCGCCAGATGAAAGGAGAAGGAAGGAATGGAAAAACAATTTGACGTGATCGCGATGGGGGAGCTTTTGATTGATTTTACAATGAGCGGCCAGAGCGAGCAGGGCAACAACCTGTTTGAGGCATGCCCCGGAGGGGCGCCGTGTAATGTGCTGGCGCTTTTAAATAAAATGGGCAAAAAGACCGCATTTCTTGGAAAAGTCGGAAAGGACCAGTTCGGGACTCTGCTTCGGGCAACGCTGGAAGATGTGGGGATCAATACCTCCAATCTGCTGACCGATGAGCAGGTGAACACGACTCTGGCCTTTGTCCACACATTTCCGGACGGGGACAGGGAGTTCTCGTTTTACCGGAATCCGGGGGCGGATATGATGCTGACGGCTGAAGAGGTGGATGAGGAATTTTTGGCAAAGACCAGGCTGTTCCACTTCGGAACTCTGTCCATGACCCACGAAGGCGTGCGCGAGGCCACCAAAAAGGCGCTTAAGGCAGCGAAGGACAAAGGACTTCTGATCTCCTTTGATCCGAACTTAAGACCGCCGCTGTGGAGCTCCCTGGAGCTGGCAAAGGAGCAGATGGAGTATGGATTCGGATTCTGCGATATCCTGAAGATCTCCGACAATGAGATCCAGTTCGTATCCGGCAAGGAGGACTATGACGAGGGAATCCGTTACCTTCAGGAAACCTATCAGATCCCGCTCATCCTTTTGACCATGGGGAAGGACGGGAGCCGTGCGTATTACAAAGGCATGCGCGTCGAGAGGGCCGGCTTTTCGTGCAGGACCATCGAGACGACAGGCGCGGGGGATACCTTCTGCGGAAGCTCTCTGAATTATATCCTGGAGCATGATTTTGACAATCTGACGGAAGAACAGCTCGGAGAGATGCTCACCTTTGCAAATGCGGCAGCAGCGATCGTTACAACAAGAAAGGGAGCGATCCGCGCCATGCCGGAGAAGGAAGAGGTAGAGAAATTAATCTACGGCTGAGAAAAGGTGAGGAATGCCGGAAATCCTATAAAATTTGGGAAGATTCCAGGAGTATCATATTGACACTTCAAAAATGATACTATAACATAAATAAGAATGGTGTAAAATAAGAGAAAGCTAGAAAACTTTACGGATATGCTTGTGTGAAGTTATGATGGTTGTTCTGTCCGGCTTGGGGGGATGGCAATGATTGAACAGGGCTTACCAGTTACATTTTTGCTCCTCTTTACAGTATTGATCTGGGTACTGCATTTGATGATCCTGCTTTCCAGCCCGGGTAATAAAGTAAACCAATGGTGCTGCATCACCGGTTTTTTGCTGAGCCTTGGGGTATGGAAGGAATACATATATTACAGCGGCATTTTCTCGGATATCTGTATGTGCTTTCTGGGAGTGAGATACCATCTGGATGAACTGTCCAACTCGGTTCTGACAGCGGTGCTTTATTATCTTGCAATGCCCTGCGGCGTCATCTGCAGCTTATATTTCAACTGTATGGATACGCGGAGGCCGAGGCTGTTCCGGGTGCTGCGGATCGTTGTGTTTTTTCCTGCACTGATGTTCGCGATCATCTATCCCTGGAGCCAGACAAAGCGGATCATCAACACACATCCGGAAGCATTTATCATGATAGGGATCTACAATCTCCTGTACGGGGTGTTTATGACCATACTGGTCATGGCGACGTTGTTCCGGGAGAGAAAATGCCACCAGTTCAGTCAGCGCAGGTTTATTGCCGTGTTTGTGCTTCTGCCGCTCTGGTACTGGCTGATTACGATATTTCCGATCCATATGCTGAGACTGGAAAAGCTGTACAAGCTCTGGCAGGGCAATGTGCTGATCATTTCCGGCCTGCTGTTTTATTATCTCTACCTTCTCTTCCATAAGGGAATCTGGGGATTGCGGCTGAGCAGGCAGTATTTTGACTGGTCGGAGGACAAGCCGCGGCTTCCGGAAGATATCAGCTATATTATCCATATGCTGAAAAATGAAACTGCAAAGCTGCGTTTGAGCACTCAGTTCATCCGTGAGCTGGGGATTTCGGAGGCAGAAGATGAGCTGGATATTCTGGACCGCTCCATTACCCACATTGAGGAGTTTGTCCGGCGAAGCAATATGTGTTCCGGTGATATTCATATTGAACTGGAACCCATTGACATAAAGGCGCTTTTTGAGGAAACCGCAGGTGAACTCGCAGAGTGGAAGGGAACGGTCAGGATCGAAATGGATCCCAATGTTTCCGGCCTGTACGGTGACCCTTATCACATGAAGGAGGTTTTATGTAACCTGGCAGCAAACGCAATAGACTCTATGGGAGAGGACGGCACATTGACATTCGCCGCCCAGAGACCGAAAAAGGATATTGTCTTACTCCGTGTATCTGATACAGGTCATGGAATACCGGAAAAGGACCTGGGACACATATTTGATTATTATTATACCGGCTATGCGGACTATTCCCATTTCGGACTGGGACTTGCTTATTGCAGGGATGTGGTCAAACGGCATAACGGTTATATGAATGTGAAAAGTTCTACGGAAGCGGACCGGCATGGAACAGAGTTTACATTGTGTTTACCCCGGGGATTCAGGGGGGGTAAGACAAGATCGAGATGATAAAAGTATTGATTGTAGAAGATGACGAGGATTTTGTATACCTGGTTCAGAAATTACTGAAAAAACAGAAGGATATTGAAGTGATCGTCGGCGGCAAAGATCAGAAGAAAGTACTGGAAAAGGTGCATGAGGAGCATCCGGATATCGTGCTGATGGATCTGAATCTGGGCGTGTCCAATTCGGACGGGATCTTCCTTTCCAGGGAGATCCGCATTCACACAGACGCAAAGGTGCTGATCCTTACGGCTCTTGATACACCGGATATGATCTTTAAGGCGGCGGAAGAGGCATTTGCATCGGGCTATATCTTTAAAAGCCAGATGTCCTTTTTGGTGGAAAATATCCGGGCCACCGCGGAGGGGCATACGGCTCAGGAATATCTGATCGCTTCGGCTGCGCTGTCCTGCCTTTCGGAAGCAGAGAAGGCGGTGTTCCATATTATGATGGGAAAGGAAAATACACTTTTGTCATCCCCCAAGACCATTGCGAATCAAAAAGGCAGGATCGTGAAAAAGCTGGGCCTGGAGAACCAAAAAGAACTGATGCATGTATTCAGCATGTTTAAGGAATAAAAAGGAATCAAGAGGAATAGAGAGGTTAAAAGATGAAAAAAATACAACATAAGATGATGTGGGCAGTCTCCGCAGCCATGCTGCTGGCGATGTGCTGCCCGATGCTGGCATTTGCCGCGGAAGAGGCGGAAGAGTATGTGCCTTCCATGTATGCGTCCTTCTGGTCGCTGATCCCGCCGGTAGTGGCGATCGTGCTGGCGCTGATCACAAAGGAAGTATACAGTTCCCTGTTTATAGGGATTCTGATCGGAGGCGTGTTTTACTCCGGATTTACGTTTGAGCTGACCATCACCCATGTATTTCAGGACGGGATCATCGGTTCCCTGTCAGATGCGTACAACGTGGGGATCCTGGTATTCCTGGTGCTCTTAGGCATCCTGGTATGCATGATGAACCAGGCCGGCGGCTCCGCAGCCTTCGGACGCTGGGCCAGCGAGCACATCAAAAGCCGTGTGGGCGCACAGCTTGCTACAATCCTTCTTGGAGTGCTGATCTTTATTGACGATTACTTTAACTGCCTGACCGTGGGGAGCGTGATGCGTCCTGTGACTGACAAGCATAACGTATCACGCGCCAAGCTGGCGTACCTGATCGATGCCACGGCAGCTCCGGTCTGCATCATCGCACCGGTTTCATCCTGGGCAGCGGCAGTGACCGGGTTCGTGGAAGGGGAAGACGGACTGTCCATCTTCATCCGTGCGATCCCTTACAACTTCTATGCTCTGCTGACCATTGTCATGATGGTTGGACTGACGGTGATGAATGCAGACTTCGGTCTGATGAGGAAGCATGAGGAAAATGCTCTGAAAGGAGATCTGTACACGACTCCGGACAGGCCCTATGCGAATGCGGAGGAAGAGGAAAACAATCAGAAGGGCGGAGTCATTGACCTGATCTTCCCAATTGTCGTGCTGATCGTGTGCTGTGTGATCGGAATGATCTACACGGGCGGATTTTTCGAAGGGGCAGGATTTGTGGAAGCATTTTCCGGCAGCGACGCTTCCGTGGGATTGATGCTGGGTAGCTTCTTTGCATTTATCATTACGATCATATTCTATGCCGTGCGGAAGGTGCTGAAATTCAGCGAATCTATGGCTTGTATACCGGAAGGCTTCAAGGCCATGGTTTCTCCCATTCTGATCCTGACGCTGGCGTGGACTCTGAAGGCAATGACGGACAGCCTGGGAGCGGATGTGTTCGTGGCAGGGGTTGTAAACAGCAGCGCAAGAGGATTGATGAACCTGCTTCCGGCGATCATCTTCCTGGTAGGATGCTTCCTGGCGTTTGCTACGGGAACCTCATGGGGAACCTTCGGCATCCTGATTCCGATTGTTGTTGATGTATTTTCACACAATGAGACCATGATGATCATAGCAATTTCCGCATGTATGGCAGGCGCGGTGTGCGGCGACCACTGTTCTCCGATTTCCGATACCACGATCATGGCATCCGCGGGGGCTCAGTGCAATCACGTGAACCATGTATCCACGCAGCTTCCCTATGCGATCACCGTTGCGGCGGTCTCCTGCGTGACGTATATTGTCGCGGGCTTCGTACAGACGCCTGTGATCTCGCTTCCGATAGGAATCCTGCTGATGATCGCGGTGCTGGCTGTCATGAAGAACCGTAAAAGAGAGGCATAGATCATAAAAGCAGAAAAAAGAATATAACATCAAAAAAAGATCATAACATCATAAAAAAAGCACTGCGTGCCTCAAAGAGGAGCAGTGCTTTTTGTCTTTTATGTCTGGATCATCACCCGGTTCTGATTCCGCCATTCCCTCGGCGCCATACCATACATATTCTTAAACGCGCGTGAAAAATGGAGCTGGTTGGCATAGCCTACCGCATTGGAGATGTCTCCGATGGACAGGCCGGTCAGCTTCAGAAGCTCGGAGGCTTTGATCATGCGGTAGTTGAGCAGGAATTCCTGGGGAGTCTTTCCCAGTGCTTCCTTGAAAATCTTTCCGAAGTAGCTGCGGTTCAGGCCGCAGGTGGCGGCGATATCCTCCACGGAGATATCATTCTGGAAATTCTGTTCCATATAAGTCAGTGCTTCCTTAATATAGAAGTCCCGGACCCTCCCGCTCTTCTGTGCTGTCACATTGGCGGCTGAACGGGTGAGAAAATCCAGGAACAGATATCCGTGTCCGATCAGGTGCAGGGGGGGCATATCCTTATGTTCAACGAGATACATCATTTCGCTGAGCATATTCTCGCGCAGGTCCTTGGAGCGCGCGTGATAGATCGGGTGGTTCATGGAAAGGCTGGCAAGCTCCACCGCCCCCTTTGCCCGGAGACCGTCAAACTCTACCCATACATATTCCCAGGGGAGATACTTGTCCGCTATATAAGTATTGATATGGCCGGGAAACAGCATGAAGCCCTGGCCGCTCTTGACCTGGTAGGTCTGCGTAATACCGTTGGTATCATCGGCCATCAATGTGCCTGTTCCGGAAATGACATAATGGAATAAATAATGATTTCTGGCGGCCGGACCATAAGAGTGAGAAGGGGCGCATTGCTCCCAGCCATATTGGTACAGCCCAAGGTCCACAAAATTTTCGCTCGGAAATACGGAAAAAATAATTTCTTGCATAATAACCTCCTTAACCCGGATCAACCGGAAAAGTACCGTTACTTTCTGGAATGGAACCGTTATTTATAATACACGTGAACGGTTATTTATGCAAGTGTAAAGAATTTGGAAAGGTGCATTTTTTTGTTATATATCAAAATGCTAGTACTGTATCCGGTTAGAAATAATAGTTTACGTTTATAGATATTTCTGTTATACTCCATTAAAAACGGTATTGGAGGATACGGATATGCCACGTTACGTTGTCACCCTGACGGACGATGAAATA
>CATLCV010000153.1 GCA_949893755.1 uncultured Lachnospiraceae bacterium
GATGGCATAGGGGGAGCCGATCACATAGGGCGCCGCCCCGTCAAATGCATTGGTATTTTCGATACACGCGATGGTGCGGTATCCGCCGCCGCTGCCGCCGTATACATATCCATACGGACGGTGTTCATAGCCGTACACCTTCTGCGCCATGACCCGGGAATATTCCGCCGCTGCCGCGCTGGAGCGGTAGGACATGGTGTTGTCCTCGGAATTGGCATGCATCTCGGCGGAGCCCATGTTGGACTCTACATAATAGGCGCCGTGGGTGATGCAGAATGCGATCTTATCGTCAATTCCGGTGACCGGAAGGGATGCCAGCTCCTCCTCCGGCCCGGGGAACGGGGACAGGTACTGGTAGAACCGCCCTTCGTACTGCTCCTTTTCCGGGAAGCAGAAGGAAAACCTCACCGGTGTCCCCTCAAAACCCCCGTGCATATACCGGAACGGGAACTCCCTTCCGTCGTCCAGCCTTCGGGTACGTGTCTCGTCGATATCGATGTAGCCTTTGCTGAATTGTTCATCCTGTTTCGCGTCATATATTTCACTCATGGATCTTCCTCCCTTATTTCACTGTGTTTGATTATTTGACTGTATTCTGTTATTTATCCGTGTTCTGTTACTGATCTGTCTTCCGGTATTTTGAATGATCCCGGAGACTCCTGCCTCCGGGATATGTATCGGATCTATTGTTTTTTTACTCATCCTTCACAGCTGCTGCCCTTCTCTGCTCAATTTCCTCCCGGATCTGCGGAAGCTGTTTGTTCAGTGTGTAGCCTTTCAGGGTCAACGCGACAAGGACATACAGGACCATCGGCACGATGCTGAACAGCATACGGATCATGGTGAAAGCTGCCTGCGGCATTGTCGCCGCGTCGCTCCCAGCCCGACCAGGCTGCTCATGGTGCCTTCCATACGGTGGTTACCCTTCCATTCATTGAAATCCGCGCATTCGATGACGACCAGCGCGCTCAGCATGCTTGCCGGGATCGTTCCGGCTCCCCACAGGATCGCTGCCACCGACAGGAGCGCAACATTACTGCCTGCGATAAAGTTCAGCAGATAGCCGGCAGCGGATACAATGAAGCCCGCCATCATCAGCTTTACGGTAGAGAATTTCGCGATCAGCTTCGGGAAAAACAGTGCCAGCGGCAGAGCTACGATCTGCGCGACAGCCGTAATCCCCATCAGGCCCACATTTCCTACGATATATGTAAAGAAATAGGTATTGACACCCATGTTGCACACAAAGTTGAATACAAATGTCATCAGGACAATGATCAGGATATATTTGTTTGTCCGGATCAGTTTAAAGATATCCGAAACCTTTAGTTTTTCCGTATTTGGAGACTCTGCGTCCACGTCATACTGTTCCGGGATGAAAAACATACGCAGCGTACCGATCGCCGCCAGCGGAACCGCGAACATCAGGACCAGTCTGCTCCAGCCGGATGCGGATGTGGCGATGGAACCCATCAGCGCCGGGAAGGTCATATTGAAGATGACTGCTGCCAGCATCGTGATGATGCTTCCGTAAGAGGTCTGTTTCACAATCTGCCCGCTCTTAAACGCACGCACCAGATAAGGCGTCTGGTTCGCATTCAGGAATGTATAGCAGATCGAATTTGCCAGTGCGTACATGACAAAGATCCAGATCAGCTTCGCAGTCATTCCGAAACTCTCCGGGCAGGAGAACAACAGCCATGTAGCCAGCCAGATCGCCACGATAAATACTTCATACGGCCGGGCTTTCCCCCATTTTGTCTGCGTCCGGTCCACGATGAATCCTGCGAACATGTCCGTCACACCGTCTAAAATCTTGCTGGCTACCAGGATGATACTGACATATGCCGCGGGTACTTTCAGCGTGTCCGTACAATAGATCATCAGAAAGCCCAGCATCAATGTTACAATTGATGTAGACACCGACCGGCTGTTCCACAAAAACAGCTTACCGATCCCTACTTTGTCATCTGCGTTTTTTTCCTTTGTCTTACCCATTTTTTCTCCTCTTCTCCTTTCGATGCGGCATTCCTTTATCCGATGCCCTGTCTTTTCCTTCTGTCCTCATTATAGTAAATAAATCGTCCCGCGCTGGTACGTAATTTGGCGATTTTATACACATTTTGTACAACGTATGGGGCAGAGTCCAATTCGGGTACAAAAAGGCTGAAAATTGTACAGTTCTTTTGCTTGATACCAGTGTCACCCCACCTGGTTCATTCAAATTGTTTAACGGATGAACCTTGGTTCATCCGTTTTTTTCATAATGTATTGTATTTTTATCGGTTCATATCCGCGATGATCGCTTCCAGAGCCGCGTCCTCCATGATCCCATAAGTGACCAGGGCGTTCAGCGGCATTTCAAACATCATCTGCATGCGCATCTTCTCGCCGCCTGCCCCCATGGCGTCGTCCGTCTGTTTGTTTTTGGCTTCCCGCTCCCCGGACGTCTCACTGCCCGGTGTGCTGTCTGTCTGTTCCTCTCCCGGATCCTTTTTTCCCATTCCCATGCGGCTCATGAAATTCTGTACAAATTCCCTGCCTTTTGTGCAGTTCATCAGTTCCCCGATGGTGGTGAGCCGGGTCACCGTCATGGGCAGTTCCATTCCGGAGTCCACCTTGAGTTCCGCCGACAGCCGGATATCCCTGCTGGAAGCACCGGCCTCGATCACAACCTCCCCGCGCTCCGCAAACCAGTCATGGATCTTCGGCTCATAATAGGCAAATGCTTTTGCGTCCAGCACGAACCGGACTTCCTTTTCCTCCCCCGGTTCCAGGGCGATCTTCTCAAACCCTTTCAGTTCCCGGACCGGACGCCGCACCGCGCTGTCCTTCACACGGGTGTAAAGCTGCACGATCTCTTTTCCGAATCGGCTTCCTGTATTTTTTACGCGGAAGGATACCTCTACCTGCTCCTTTTCCGTCATGGAATCCCGGTCCAGCTTCAGATCCCGGTACTCAAAATCCGTATAGGACAGCCCGTAGCCGAAGGGGAACTGCACTTCCATGGCCTTTTTGTCATAATACCGGTATCCGATGTAGATTCCTTCCCGGTATTCCACAACACCGTTTTCTCCGGGGAAGTTCAGCCAGGACGGGTTATCCTCCACCTTCATAGGCCACGTCTCCGCCAGCTTCCCGGAGGGGTTCACATCTCCATACAAGAGCTCCACTGCTGCCCTTCCCACCTGGTCGCCTCCCAAGTGCATGCACAGGATCGCCCCGGCCTCATCCCGCCAGGGCAGCGCCATGCAGGAGCCCCCGTGGAGCACCACGACGGTATTCTTCTGAACCTTCGCGACCTCGGAAATGAGCCGGTTCTGGTTCTCCGGCATCCGGATATCCTCCCGGTCACAGCCCTCTGTCTCGTAGCTTTCCGGCAGACCCGCAAAGATCACTGCCGCCTCTGCGTTCTTTGCCGCGGCGACTGCCTCCCGGAGCAGTGCATCTTCCGAACCTTCATCCATTTCTGCAGCGGAACCGTCTTCCGTCCCTTGCCTGAAACTCATCCCGCCATTCATATCCCTGTCGGAAGGGCAGGCTTCGTCCGACAAGGTATACCCCTGGGCATAGACGACCGGAAGTCCTTCCACACATTCCATAGCGGATACAGGGTGCTCCACATGGATATGGCTGCTGCCTGCCCCCTGGTATCTGGGATTATTCGCAAATTCCCCGATAAACGCGACTTTCTGGTTTTTAGACAGGGGCAGGACGGATTCATTTTTCAGGAGCACGGCGCACTCTCCCGCAAAATCTCCTGATCTTGTATGGGCAGCCTCCCGGTCAAATGCGGCCCCCTCCTGTTGATTTTCCACAGAGTCCTTCACAAATTTCAGGACATTCCGGACCGCCGCGTCCAGCTCCTCTTCCTTCAGAAGCCCGGATTCTACCGCCTGGAGGATTCCCTCCGTTTTTCCTACAGTGCTTCCGGGCATCTCCAGATCCACTCCGGATTCCAGTCCCTTCACACGATCCTTGACCGCGCCCCAGTCTGTCACTACAAAGCCTTCATATCCCCATTCTTTTCTGAGGATGTCCGTCAAAAGCTCCCGGTTTTCCGCGCAAAATGTCCCGTTCAGCGCATTGTACGCACACATCAGCCCTCTTGTTTTTCCTTCCCGGACCGCGGTCTCGAAAGCCGGAAGATAGATTTCATGCAGCGTCCGTTCGTCTACCTCCGAGGAGCCGGACATCCTTCTCGTCTCCTGGTTATTTGCCGCAAAATGCTTCACGCAGGCTGCCACGCCCTGTCCCTGCAGGCCCTGGATGTAGGATGCCGCAAGCTGTCCCGCCAGATACGGGTCTTCGCTGTAATATTCAAAATTCCTCCCGCACAGAGGGCTGCGCTTCATATTGACTCCGGGACCCAGCAGCATGCCCACCTGTTCCGCCTGGCATTCCCGGCCAAGCTCCTCTCCCAGTTCCCGCAGAAGCGCCCGGTCAAAGGACGAGGCCATGGCTGAGGCCGTGGGATAGCAGACCGTCTCAATGCTCTCATTGATCCCGAGATGATCCCCCTCCCCAAGCTGTTTTCTCAGGCCATTGGGGCCGTCGCACATCATCACGGAGGGGATGCCCAGCCGCTCCACGTCCTGGGTCTTCCAGAAATCCCGCCCGGAACACATCTGCGCCTTCTCCTCCAGTGTCATCTGTTCCAATATTTCCTCTACCTGAAATGCTTCCTTTTTCTCTGCTGTTATCATGCTCTCTCCTCCTGTGATCTGTACAGTATTACATGTATATGGATATTTCATCTGATCCATTTCCAGCATTTCTTCCTGCTTTTCCCCATAGTTCAATCCTGACGCGTAGATCATGCCGGCTCCTTTCCTTAATCTCCGAAGGCGGTATCTTATGCGGACAGATACTCCGCAAGCACCTGATAGTCCTTCTCCCCTCTGCATACCACCCTCGCGTTTTTCATCAGCTCCTCCTGCCCCGCCAGGACAATGAACACATATTGGGACAAGACCGATTTCAGGTTCAGGGCGTCGTCCTCTTCTGTTTCTAAAAATACGTCCTCTTTACAGTTTTTGATCTGCTTCAAAAACTCCACCGGATTGATATTTTCTTTTAATCTCAATTTATTCCCCGTCCTTTCCGACTTTTTCCCGATAAGCGGCAGGCGTCATGCCGACGATCTCATGGAACACCTTGCTGAAATAATTTCTGGTTCCGAACTGCAGGTAATCGCTGATATCCTGGATGCTCTTCTTCGTTGTGATCAGCGCAATCTTGGCATATTCGATCCTGGCCTGCTTGATGTAGTCTGTCGCCTTGATCCCCATTTCCCTGTAAAATTTTTTAGTGAAATAGTACGTGGTATAGCCCATCCTCTGGGCGATATCCTCCACGTCAAGGGGCTGCTGGACATTGGCCCGGATATAATCGCAGCACTCCTGGATCGCTTTGGAGATCAAAGGATTCTCCTTGTTTTCCCTGACCTTTTTCACATATTCGTCTACCATCCCGCTTTTCACATTTTTCAGCTTCGTCAGGGTCTGGCAGGCTTCGATCTCCGAAAAGTAACGCAGCTCCATTTCCTTTGCCGTCTTAAGCGCCAGCCCGCCGTCCACCGCCGCCCGGCTGCACAGCGCGGTAAAGATCAGGACAGAATTTTTCCCGTCCCGCAGGGGATTCCCCGTATTGGAGATCAGGTCTGCGTTGGTGGCCGCTTCCCGCTCTATGATTTCTTTATATTTCAGATTGCCGTCGGTCACTGCCTGGAGGATCAGCTTTTCCGCTTTCGCGGTCCGGTCGGAATCATGGGCAGAAATTTCAGGATCCGCGCCATCCTCCCGCACAAGCTCCGCTGTCCTGTCATTCTGAAATACGAACTCCGAGGATTGGATCCGCCGGGAGGTCAGCGTAAAATGCAGCATTTTTCCATACTGGTACAGGGAAGACACGGAGATGACCGGAACGGCCGCCATGGTCCGCATCATCTGCCGCTGCATGTGGACCGAGGTGACCTTGCTCCGCAGGGACGTCTCGATATGCTTCATGGAAGTCCTGCTCAAAAACATGGGCCCGATCACGATCAGCATGGACACGCGGCCCTCCTCATAGGCATGCTCCGCCAGCCAGACCAGCCCCACCGGATCGCTTAAGATCACCGGACGGTCCCAGCCGCCCTCCTTCTGATGGATGAATTCCATATAGTCTCCCAGCTGGAAAAAGGCAAGAAACTCATTCTCCTGTACGCTGGTCGAGTAGATCAGTTTTCCTTCCGATACAAAGCACCAGGTGGTCAGATCCGCTGCCGCATTCACCTGCGCCGCCAGGATCCGGATGCGGATCCCCACCGGATATTCCTCCAGATTGTCCATCCCTTCCTGATATCCCATATTTTATCACCCTCTCTCTAAAATCTTCAAAACAATAAAGGGCACGTATTTTTCTCCCTGCAATATATCCTGTCTTCGACCCAAGAAGCCCCCTATCTGCATCCTTACCTTTCATCCAGGCCGCAGACCGCCGCATCCGCATAAAACCTGCGCTCCCTGCCCTCGATCCAAAGATCCCGGCTGATCTCAAACGTATCCTCCAGCCGGATGTCCTCCGAGGACGCGCCGACCAAGACTTTGATCTCCCCCTTCTCGATCTTCCAGCCCATGTCCTCATCCAGAAATGCCGTCTGGCTGGGACTGACGGTAAATTCCACCTGCTTTTTCTCTCCCGGCGCAAGCTCCACCCTTGCGAATCCCTGCAGTTCCTTGACCGGCCGGGTCATGGAGGCTTTCTCGTCCCTCAGGTATAACTGCACGACCTCCGTGCCGGACACCTCCCCGGTATTCTGGACGGTCAGGGAAATTTTCAGGTCTTCCGCCGGATTCACCTGCTTTTTCTCTAAAACCAGATCCTCATATAAATATGTGGTATAACTCAGTCCGTGCCCGAAGAAATAGCGGGGCGTATGGGGCATGTCTACATAATCCCGGAATCCGATGCTGGCGCCCTGATGCCATGCGGAGCCGTTGGGATGATTGTAGTAGATCGGGATCTGCCCTGCAGACCGTGCCACAGAGAGGGGCAGCTTTCCGGAAGGATTATATTTCCCCGTCAGCACATTCACGACTGCCTCTGCGCCATATACCGCCGGGGTCCAGGCCTCGATGATCGCATCCAGAAGCCCGTCCGCCGTATCGCTGGAGATGGGCCTTCCGTCAAAATGCACTCCGATCAGCGGTTTTCCATATTTTTTTGCTTCCCGAATAAATGCATCCTGACAGGGCGGAAGGTTGATGTCTGTCCCATCCACGCCTTCCCCCATGGTCGCCACGGAACCGGACCCGTTTTTTCCGCCCAGAGTCAGGATCACCGTGTCAGCCTCCCTTACCAGCGCAAGCGCTTCCTCGAATCCGGAAATATCTTCCCCTGCCTTGGGATACCCTGCCGCATAGAGGATCCTTGTTCCCGGCAGTTCCGCCTCTAATACCTCCACCAGATTCCTGCACCCGGGATGTAATTGTTTCAGCACCTGATGAAATTCTTCCGTCTCGTCCGCCTGCACATTGGTCCCCAAAACCCGCTCCATCTGAATACCTGCAGTATCTCCGCCTGCGCCGACTCCCGCCATGGAATTAGCCGCCGCATGGACGGCCTCTGCCATGGACAGATGGGTATAGCCTCCAAAATAATAGCGGGCGTTTCCGGCATGAGGCCCGATGACTGCAATCGTCTTTTCTTTTCCGGTCAGCGGCAGCGCCCCTTCGTTTTTCAAAAGGATCAGAGACTCCTGCGCCGCCTGTTTTGAGACCTCCTCATCCCCGTCCTGATGCACGGCCCTCTTCAATTCCTCCCCTGTCAGGGCATAAGGATTTTCAAAAAGTCCCATACGGAATTTTGCTTCCAGGATCCGCAGGACCGCTCTATCCAGTACCGCCGTATCTTCCTGCCCTTCTGCAAAATATTCTTTCATTTCTCCGCTGTAGCAGGAGGGCATGGGAAGCTCCACATCCATCCCGGCCTTCATGCAGCGCAGTCCGGCCTCTCCTTTCGATTCGCCGACGTGCTGCACCTGATGTACATTTTCCACGGCGCTGTAATCCGAAACTACCACGCCGTCAAATCCCATTTCCGTGCGAAGCAGGTCTGTCAGATACTGCCTGGACGCATGGATGGGCAGCCCGCCGACAGAGCCGTAACAGGGCATCACTCCGCGAAGGTGTGCGTCCCGGATGGCTGCCTGGAAGGGCTTTCCGTAGATTTCGGACAGCAGCCGGTCCCCCGCGTCTACATTTGCCCCATGGATCCCTCCCTGGGAATTGTGGAAGCCCAGAAAATGCTTTGCCGCAGATTCCGGATGCCGCCCTGCCGTCTCCGTCTCCTGGATTCCTTTTGTAAACGCGGTTCCCAGCGCCGCGGCCAGTGCGGGATCTTCCCCATAAGGCTCTGACTGACGCCCCATTCTGGAATCCCTGGAAATGTCCAGCACCGGCGCCAGAACCTGAGTAATGCCGAAAGCCGCCTCCTGTCTGGACACGATCTCCCCGATCCGCCGCTCCAGTTCCGGGTCAAAGGCGGAGCCCCGGTTTACCCCGGAAGGAAATGCCGTCATATCCTGGATAAACGCCCCGCACAGGCCCTCCATATGAAAGACCGCCGGGATGTGGTGCTCGCTGCTTTCCATCGCGATCTCCTGCAGCCGTCTCTGCCACTGCGCAGCCTCCTCCATGGATTCACAGTTTCTGAATTCCAGGGTACTCACCTGGCCGATCCCATGCTGCAGATACTGCTTCATTTCCTCTTCTCTTCCCTGGACGGCAAGTATCCCCGCCACCTGCGCCATCTTCTCATCCAGGCTCATTCGGCCCAGCAGGTCAGCTGCCCGCTCCTTTGCCGGTAAATGCTTGTCCATATACTTTTCCATTGAAATCTCCTTCTTTCTTCTCAAAATGTACCTGCTCATCCGGTATTCTGACAGTTCCTTAGATCCGCTTTCTTGCCATGACCGCAATCCCTTCTTTTCCGGGCAGCGGAATCTCCACGGTTCCTGTCACATTTTCCAGAACCGTCTTCCTGGTCATCTGCCAGATATCGATCACTTCCACATCATAGCGGCATTCCTCTGGCAGGTACAGCTTCCCCTGACAGGTACAGCGCCTCCCGTAATATTTCATGTAAACCTCATCCCCGCAGTTTCCGCCGCATTCCCTGCCTGCATTCAGCATTCCTTTTGCCTGGTTCCAGGGCAAGCTCAGCATCAGACGCACAAAGCTCTCCTGTTTCTGCTCCTCCGGGACCGTCTGTTTCAGTTCTTCAAATGTTTCCTCCGTATAGTCTTTCCCGGAAAATACAAGCGGTCCGGGCAGGCCTTCTAAAATTTCTCTTAAAAATCCAATCCTTGCAGGACTCTCTCCGGCCAGCTTTCCCCCTTTGCTCCACCACAATATTTCTTCGTCATTCAGATAGGTTTCACCATGGGTACAATATCCGCCCTGCATGCAGACCGTCCAGAACCGGTGTACCAGTTCAAATCCCGTGATATTTCCCCAATTCATAGGAATATTTCCCTCATAGCAGCATTCGTCTACCATCAGCGGCTTCTGATATTTTTGAATCTGGCCGCTCAAAAACTCGAGGTCTGAGGTCTGGTGGCAGATATGTGTGGTATACGGATTCGCAAAATCCCATGGCCGCACGATCTGATGATTGCTCAGCAAATGACCGTAAGGGTCGTTTTCATGGAGAAATTCTGCAAAGCATTCCCAGTCTGCCATCTCGTACTCCAGGAGATCGTATTCATTTGCCAGGCTCCACCAGAGATTCGGATACGCACTCAGCCGCCTTGTAACATAGTCCAGATAGACAAGCGCCTCTTCTCTGGAGAATTTTGAAAATCCCCAGCAGTCGTATGGGTGGAACAGGATCAGGTCGCACTGGATCCCCAGACGGTCCAGACGGGCAATGTGGGATTCCAGGCGGTTCCAGAACACAGGATCCGGCCTGTTCACATCCCATTTCCCGTCTGTCTTTTGAAATGCGTAACAGGGCGGCTCGTTTTCATTGTAATCATAATGCTTTGGGAATACGCACATCCGAACCTTGTTGAACGGCGAATGCGCCAGTGTCTCAAAGGTCTGCTCCACCAGGGCATCCTCCTGATGGGAAAGGGCATATACTGTCGTCCCGAAGGGATAAAACCAGGTTCCGTCCGCATGCCGGAAATGCGTCCCGTCCGGCCTTACCATCCCATGCCTCCCTGCTGCCGCAGGTTCACATTCCTCGCTGCCTGCCAGTTCAAACCTTTTACCTGCCCCGTCGGTTCCCGTGATCTGATAGTTGCAGATTCCGGTTTCCTGGGGGCAGAAGCGTACCATCCACTTGCCCTCTCCTGCATAGAAGCCTTTCACTTCCGTCTGCTTTCCGTTCATTTCAAATAGGCCGGTGATATCCGCGTCTGCTTGGGAATCCTCCGGTTCCTGTCCCTTTACTTTCATTTCATATACTTCATATTGTCTCATGTTTTTTTCCTCGCTTTCTTTCAGGAGCTGTACGGCCTTTCTTCCGTACAGAAAGCCTGTCACTGGCAGCCTTTCTGCATACGATGGTATCAACCAGGCAGAATCACTTCTGTAAAAAATGCCGGGAAGGGCAGGATTTCTATATCAATCCCACGCTTCCCGGCAAAATAATATCTTCTGATATTTATTCTTTTACTGTCTGAGACACCGGTGCATATTACATGCAGTTTACCGTTCCTGTTCCGCCAGATGATCTGGCTGAAAATGAACGGCAGGCTGCACCAGCTGCTTCCCACAGCTTTCTCTATGCACTGCATTTTACCATTCTAAGCTTTATCTGTATATACATAGATTGGCGAAAATGAATATAAATTCGTCATCCTGTTACAGTGCAATGCACCGCAAATCTCTGTTTTTATCACAATGCTTTCATTCTTTCAATCACACAGGTATGTTTCCGCTTCCCCTTTTTTCCTTCCTTCTCATAGCTGATCCCTACCAACAGGATCTCCCCGCCATATCCGGTCAATGCTTCCGGGTATCGCCCTTCCCTGATCTGTGCAATGGCGCCCTGGGCAGCCTGATTCCATTTCAGTTCGATCACCAATGCAGGGACAGATGAAAATTTCTTAGGCAGGTACACAAGATCCACATACCCATCGCCGGACGGTAATTCCTCAAACTTAATGTAATGATCCTTGTAGCTAAAGTATGCCAGCTTTACAACACTGCGCAGAGCCTGTTCGTCGCTGTAAAACAAATGGGCTGTCTCCTCCCGATGGATCTTTTCAATCTGGGCAGCCACCGCCTCTGCATTTCCATGAATGGTATCCCATATCAGCTGGTCGCTCTCCTTTACACGCCGTATCGTATCGTCCCGCTTCACCCTGCGGACCGTTCTGGCAAATTCCAGACGTATCTCCTCATTGGGAATGCAGGCCGTTCCCGTTGTCTTATCGTATGCAAGATAGCCCAGATGGATCAGCAGTGTCAGCACGTCGTCACGATCCCGAAAATTCACCAGATCGTTGGCAAATCCATTGGTATCCACCGGGACAGCAATTCCGCCCAAAAGTTCTGCGCTGGTCTTGGACATGCCGTCATAATCCAGGCTGATATATTCCATCAGGCTTTTGGATGCAGAGGTTTCCGTCCAGTAGGAGGCAAATTCCCGGTTGCGCAGGGCCTCCATAACAGCATTCGGATTATAGACCGGTATCCCCTCCAGCGTATAGCCGTCATACCACTGCTTCATCAGAGTAAAATCACAATTCTGTCTCCAGCAGAGTTCCTTTACTTCGGCTTCCGTAAAGCCCACATATTCTGCGAAGTGCCTTGGGCTTACGATCGTATATTCCTTAAAATCCGAAATAGCAGATTGGGAACCGTCCTTTTTGATGGGCAGGATCCCGGTCATATAGGCAGCCGCAAAAATCTTGTCTGTGGTGCCGCTGCTCTTGAACAGCATACGCAGGAATCTGAGATATTCCATCTGTATGTCCGGTATCTCCCGGATCGGAGCATCCCATTCATCAATGATCATAATAAATTTTTTCCCCGTCAGTTCCACCACATGGAGCAGGGTTTCGTCAAATGTATTCCTTGTCCGAAGCCCCGGATATGCCAGTACAAGTTCCTCCGTCACGCTGTCCTGTATAAAAGAAATCATGTTTTCTGCCTCAACTTTTCCCATAAGATTTGTCATATCAAGGTAGATCACATCATATTGGTTCAAATGCTTCCGGTAGCCATCCCTCATTTTTTCGTCCGTGGAAATCGACAGATCTTCAAACAGCTTAGATGAATCGCAGCTTCTGTCATAGTAGGCGCACAGCATTTTAGCCGCAAAGGATTTTCCAAAACGTCTCGGGCGGCTGACACAGATCAGTCGTCTTGGCGTATCTATTGCTTCGTTCACCAGGCTGATCAGGCCGCTCTTATCTACATACAGATCATTTCGGATTCCCGTAAAACCGCTGTTTCCCGGATTCAAATACATCCCCATTCCGTACTCCTTCCCGCCTTTCCAGGCTCTGGTTGATGTATTTATTATAAGCGATTCCCACGGCTTTCACAACGATTAATTTATCACCAATACACTGCATAATGCCATTTCCTCAAAAAAAGAAAAAGATTGGAAAAACCAATCCTTTCACTTCTGCACTTTAGCACTTTATTCACTGCTTATTTTTAATCGGCGTGATTGAGAGCGTATACCCCAACGGTGCAAGTATTTTTAACAAGGTATCAATCTGCGGCGTTGACTTCATGCTTTCCAGTCTTGCAATAGCAGGCTGTTTTACTCCGCTTAATTCTGCAAGATCACGCTGGGAAAGACCTTTCTTCTCTCTTGCTTCAATCATCTTGCCAATTAAAGATACCTGAAAATTAATCTGTTCTCTGTCTTCCGGCGAAACGATCTTGTTATCCTTGAACATTTCATCAAAAGTTTTATAATCGTTCATCTCAGCCATTCCTTTCTATCCAGTCTTTAATATTACTCATTGCTTTTCTGATTTCCTTTTTCGGTGCTTTTGGTGACTTCTTTCTATAATAGTGCACCAATACAAATTTGTTATCTTTCCAATAAAAGAAAAATATACGGTTGCTTAATGGTCTTAACTCCCACAAATTACCGTCGATATGCTTTACTATTGGATTCCCTATTCTTGTCCCGTATTCCTCCAATGCCCTGACATAGGAAAATATCTTATTTCTGTTTATTCGTGCGTTTTTGTCTGTTTCTGCTTCCTTTGACAATTTTATAAAATAATCGCGTACTTCAGACACCCCGTTTTTATCTTCATAAAACTCTACTGTATACATATTATTTCCCTTTCATGATTTTATGATAACACATAAGTTATCATAAAATCAATCTTTTTTCAGATTTTTATTCCATTTCAAACACAATACCGCTCCTGCCAGAAGGGACAGCATATCCGTAAGCGGAGCCGTATAGATCACGCCGTTTAATCCAAATAACGCGTTCAGCCCGAAGAGGACCGGCAGATAGATGATTCCTTTATCAAGCAGGGCCACCACCGTCGCGTAGGATGCTTTCCCTGTGGACTGCAGAAACGTCGCGCATAGCTGGTACAGCCCATAGCAGGCCAATGGCAGCCCCAGCGTCACGATGGGCAGGACTACCTCTTTTTTCAGCGACAGATCCCGGATATTCAGCGAAAATGCCTTCTGTTTTTTTGTGACATACCAGAGCAGATACAGGAAGCTGATCCCATTTCCGATGACGGTCGCGGCTGCGGCCCCGGCGACTCCCATGCCAAATCCCAGGATCAGAACCGGATCCAGAATGATATTTGCAATGGTTCCCAGGCCGTTGGAGATCATTACTGAACACCGGGCCGCATAAGGATACCGCGGCGATATTTTTTTAGGATTGCTGAAAAAGAAAGAACTGTCAAAGATCACGGTCCGGGAAATCTGCTCTCTGGCAGATATCAACCGCACCACCTTTTATCTGCATCATGAAGATATTTATGAATTGATGCAGTGCATAGAATCGGATATGTATCGCTATTTTAAGATCATTTTTACCAGGCCCGGAAAAGAATATTGCCAGACATTTTTTCTCGCCGGGCTGACCGCTTTCTTACAAAAATGGCTGAACAGCGGCTGCCTGGAATCGGAGG
>CATLCV010000154.1 GCA_949893755.1 uncultured Lachnospiraceae bacterium
AGATACGTGTGCCAACGGAATTATCGCCATCTTGGTTAGCTTGGTTAGTAGCACTAACCAAGTTCTTGAACATAACCATAATGTCCTCACGCTTAATCGTGTATTCCGGCATAGGATTTCCTGCTTCCCTACAGCTCTCTTTAATTTTCTCAATTCCACGTCCCCAGGCTTCAATAAAGCCGGCTCTAAAAAATGTATTGGCAATTAAGGGATTATATGGTCTCGATCGATGTTTCCCCATCAAATCGTCAATTGTCCAATCTTCCGGAAAAATACAGTCATTTGCTATATATATCTTATCAGCATATACGCTGATTTGAATCGGAATCAATGCTCCATAGAATTTATGCGCAATTGCGTTAAAAACTGCCTCTCTGATTGCCTCTTTAGGAAATGGATAAGTTTCTACTCTCGTTACTCCACGATAGGAAATATCCGCTTTCAAGTATTTCGTAAAAATCAGGTCAACAACTCTGTCTGCCTGAGATATTAAAGAACCGTGAATTTCATCTTGATATCTCAGTTCAGCATCTGATTCAAAATATCCAATCTTTACATATGCTCCTGGTATCCATTTTTCCGGATTATGATGGAAAAGTAAAATTGCCGCCCTCTTAAACTGGCCATTTTCAAGCAAATTCAGGCTGTCAAGCAGTTGTTCATTCGTAGCATCAATGTCTTTATTATCCATTCGTTTGCTCAAAACCGCTTGTTCTCGAAAAATGTCAAAACTGTCATTTCTAAAATCTTGTATCGTTACACTTTGAACAGGCACACTATCCCACGTGATTCCTGTTTTCTGCATTAAGAACTGATTCAATGCCTGCCCTTTTAACTGCTGCCTGGTGCTGCCGCTCCGATAATGATATTCACCCTTATAATTTACTGGATAACTATTCGGCTTGACACAAATTTCAATATAATCTTTTCCATCTTCCGCCAACAAATTCACATCTACAATAATGCCAAGAATATCTCGAACCTTATTCGGTATGTCCTCAAGCAGCTTTTTACTATTCTGTACGCCAATTACTGTCCCATCATCATCTGTCCCAATATAAATTTTCCCGCCCTGGGCATTTGCAAATCCACATATCCATTTCAAATACTCGTCATGCCACGATTCTTTCCATTCTACATTCTGACTTTCTGCCATATATCATATCCTCCTCAAGTTATTAAGTAAATACTGTAGTTTTCGCTCTTTGACATAATAAATTTCTGTTTTTTTCAATAGCTCCTTAGTAAAATCTCGCTTTTTTTACAAAAGCACTTAATCCCAGTTCCTCTTTCGACGTAACACAGTATTGCATAGATAACGATAGTATTCATTCATTGTTTTTTACTTCAAATAGTCTTATACCTTTTATCTATCTAAAGTCTCCATAAAGCACCATTATAAAAAATGATATACTATAGTTATCTAATTATCAACATATTTTGACTATAAATTCCACTCCAACAAATCACTCTCTATCTTGTAATATTTTTCCTGCCTATAGATTTAGGCTCACCTTAAACCCATTTTTTACCAATAAAAAAACCGGCACTTATGATTCTTCCAAAGTGCCGGCTTTGCCTCTAATACATCATTGCGTTAATAATTACTGGCTACGCCTCATTTTTCGACATATTTTTCTTCATTTCCGCAATCTCGCCGTAATATTTCTGGAATGGGTTAAATGCGACGCATAAAATCAATATAACCCCGGTAATACATGGCAGACCAAACTTCAAAAAATTCAAAGCAAACATCGTAGTTCCATTCTGCTCTCCAACAGCCCCAGGTACATAGCCTGCCAGAGAAAGAATCGCAAGGGTTCCAGAACTTACGACCGTATTTCCGCATTTCTGCGCAAATCCCTTAATAGAAGAAATCACGCCATTCGCGGAGATCCCGTCCTTAAGCTGTACAAAATCAATACAGTCATTGACCAAAACATTCACCAGAGCATTCTGCATGGATGCAAAACAGCTTGAAATAAATGTCAATACACACAAGAACAAAAAGCTGCTCTTTCCAAAAATAAACAACACAATATAAGTCACAATAGAAGCCGCCTGGGAAACTATAAGCGCTTTCTGCCCTGTCTTAAATACTTTTAGGAAAATCGGCATCAGGACCATCATGGAAACCATCGCGGCAATCGAGATCACACCCATATATGCCGTAATAAGATCTGGCCTCGCATAATAATACATCATATAATATACCGATGTAGAAAACATCATACCATATCCCAAAGATGCCATGATCCACGCAACGATATTGGGCCACGTCTCCTTATGTTTCAGAACAATCCCGATGGATCTAAACGGATTGTCTTTCGTAATCGGAGTCAGATATTTTTCCTGTGAGGTCGCAAATAACCCCCAGAAAGAAACCATTGACAGCACTCCGAGAATGAACATAAACGGAATATATGGATTTTTGAACCCAAGGCCGCTGAAAAATGCCGTAATGTTCGGCGTAAATGTATTCCCTATTGTAAATGATGCCGCACATACCCCTGCTCCCATCGCAATAATAGTATTACGCCGCTGTGTGTCCCGGACCACTGCCGGAAGGACCGCCATCTGCGGCATGGTATACATGGTGATCGTCATCCCCCACGCAATATAGATAAGCAGCACATAGGCAAACAATGCATTCCCTGACAACCCCGGATTCACCCATACCAGTGTCCCGAACAGCGTGATCAGAATCGGTGCAATCAGGAAATACGGACGATAGCGCCCCCATTTTGTTTTTGTCCTGTCTGCGATCACCCCCATCATAGGATCATTGATCGCATCCCACAGAGACGCAATCAACATGATCAGTGAAGCCGATGCTGCCGGGAGTTTCAGTGTGTCTGTCATATGTACGGAAAAATAACTTGCCATGACGGCACCCATACACATCGCTCCGCCGTTTAAAGATGTTGCATGAAACCATGCGAACGCGGCAGAACCTTCTTTTCGCGAATTTTTTTCTATTCCTTCCTTCTCATTTTTCATTTGTCTCTCCTCTCATTTTTTCATACGATACTTTACACTACCAACTATAAATTTTTTTATCTATTTCGGAAAATTTTCAAACTGCGCAAATACATTAGCCTCATACTCCGTTGTCTCCGGTGCTGCCTGATGCATTAAAAATGTCTTTGCCATCGGCAGCCACCCTGCACATGCATGGCTTTTATCCGTTCTGTATGCCTCTGTCAGGTTCCTTCCCATACCAAATCCATGATCTCCATACCGGAAGATATGGACTTCATAAGGTACGCCTGCCTTTTGAAGCGCCTGCGCCATCACGAGTGTATTTTCCACCGTGACCAGACCGTCATCCTGTGCAGCCGCCAAAAATACCGGCGGACAGTCTTCTGTCACATAGCGGACAGGACTTGCGTCTTCTAACTTTTCAAGGTCTGGTTCGTATAGCCCAAATACCGTCTCATTCATTTCAGACATTATTTTCTGTCCCTTCCAGCATTCACTCTGCAATACAAAATCCGTGATCGGATAAATCAACATCGCTGTAAGGGGGCGGAAATACTGCGCCGGCACTCCAAATTTTTCCGCCAGCAGTCCGTCATTCCACCGGGCCGCGATCGTGGCGCACATATGGCCGCCTGCGGAAAATCCGATAATAGAAATCCGGTCCACATCCACATTCCATTCCACTGCATGCTCCCGGATTGCCAGTATTGCCTTCCCATATTCCAGCATCTGTGCCGGGAACTGTGACTTTACCTTTGGCGCCCGTGTCTCTACGCTATACTCAAGCACAAACGCCTGATATCCATCCATCGCAAATGCCATTGCTACCGGATCGCCTTCATCTCCATGCCTTGGACATGATTGATATGCACCGCCCGGGCATACGATCACTGCGGGCTTCGGTGCATTCCCCGGAAAATCCGGATTGGGCATTGTCAGGAACGTTGTCAATTCTACATCGTCCCGGTCTTCCCACAATTTCAGAGTTTCAATCTTCATTCCCATACATCCTTTCTCATTCGTATTGGATTGTCGTAATTTCATACATCCAATATCCATATTGTACTTTCTGAACTGTTTACATTTTAGTACAGATATCCTGCTGATTGAATTACCGAATCCATTATTTTTACAATACCGCTTAACAAAATCGGTTTTTTATTGTAAAATATCACACATACCGCCATATTTACAGAAAGAAGAAGGTTCTGCCATGTATCAGTATATATTTTGGAAAGATGTTCAGGATATCCTTTCCCGTAAAAAGGATGAAAAACAGAAAAACAGTTTTTATACTGCCTTTACCGAAGCCTTTCTGGAAAGAAAACAGGAATCTGAGGAACTCCCTTACCCCGACTTCAGTAAGTGGGATTGTATGGATGCGGATGCTCTGTTTCGTCTGTACTGCCAGATTCCGGTTACGGCCGCAAATGTCGGGACTTCTCCCATCCAGCATCGGATCAATAATATGCTGTATACCAAAATATTCATGCGGTCGGATTTTAATTTTTCGCCCTGTGTCCGATTTGAGACTTCCTTCTGCAGCAATGATTCCTTTACTCTCATCTATGTTCTCTCGGGCCATGCGCGCCTTACTGTCGGTGAAGAATGCTTCCGGCTTAACGGAGGATGCCTCAGTATGGTCGCGCCGAACGTAGATTACCAGCTCTATGGCTATGAAGACTGCGTCGCTTTATATTTAACGGTCTGGAAAAGACGTTTTACTGAAATCTTCCGCAAAATATTAAAGCACAAAAATATTTTAACTGAGTATTATGCGAAATTTTCGGAGGGGAGGGCAGGCTCTCTTTTGCAGTTTCGTTTTTCCGATCCCAAACAGACCTTTCCCCTGATTCGGTACATGCTGTCAGAATACTATTCCGGCAGTGAATACGGCAACGACCTGTGCACATCGCTGATGGAATGTTTCCTGATCCTTGCCATCAGAGATACCGCACAGGCTGCTCAAAAACCAGAACCCATCCGAAAAAACGGTGTACAGATATTGCCCGTCCTGCAGTATATCCATGAAAATCATGCGGCTCTGACTTTGGAGCAGCTTGCGGCACATTTTGGGTACAATTCCGGATATCTAAGCCGCCAGTTAAAGCTCCGTACCGGAAAGTCTTTTCAGGCATTGCTGTCAGAAGAGCGTATCTGTGAGGCAAAATATTTGCTTCGCTATTCGGATCTTTCTGTAGAGGAGATCGCGTTTCAGGTAGGCTATTCGTCCCTTGTAAGTTTTTCACGCCGATTTTCCCAGGAGATGGCAATCTCACCCTCTCGATACCGGTCGCAGGAATACGACTGACACCAGGATCGGCAGGCCGGACTAAAAGATGAGCTATAGCACCGACTATGAAATGCTATAGCTCATTTTACTTAACATCAAAGATATGTTCACGCTAATTCTATTGTTTCCGCGAAGGGGATTGCAGGAATGTCTGCTTCGTTGTACAGGTTGACTGTAAACCATTTCTGCTGTGCAAATTCAACTCTGATATTTTTTCCTTCCGGCTTTTGATCTAATGTCAGTATGATACGTCCTCCTGATATCTCATACTGAAAATCTACGGGCTCTTCTTGAATGAATACCTCAAGTGCATCGATTTTATTTCCCTTAACATGCAGCTCTTCACCGGTATTTTTGAAATACAAAACTACCTTCTGCTCTTTTGCCTCTATTTTTTCTAAAATCGGAGCTCTGCATAATATATCTTCATTGTATACAGTTCCTCTGGCAAGAAGTGCCAGCCGCTCCCCTACGATTTTTTTGTTTTTGGGGTGAATATCTCTCTGTTCCCCCGCATCGGAAATAGAACACAGATATGTCTGTGCTGTTTCTTTTGTAACATTCTCCTGGGCTTTCCGTATCGTTTTATAATCATGGTTTACCAGATCCAGCCATCTCTCCCATCCAGGAAGCTGTACGATCAGGAATGGCAGTTGCGGATCGCTCCAGCATGTCCGCCAATCTGCGATTACCGCGTTCAGCATATCCTGATACAGCACCTGTCTGCCATCCACGTCATCGCTCTCACCCTGATACCAGAGTACGCCTTTTACCGTATATGGCGCGATCCGTTTTACCATATGCTCATACAGACAGCATGGGATTGTATGGGGAATGATGTCGGTAAAATTCAGATCAAAATTCACGGGCAGACTGCCCAGAACTTTTTGCCACTCTTCCAGAGTCACTGTTCTGGAAAGCGCGCATTCATTAAATGTATTGGAAAAAGGGTTGCCTGTATCATTGATCCGGTTCTTTGCCTGTCTCTTCCAATAAGCCTCCATATCCATGCCTTTCATTTGTTCTTCATGATCTTTCAGCCATGGAAGTCCTGCTTTTTTTAAGGAAACTTCAGACATCCACATCATAGAAGCCGTACCGCCCAAATTGCATCCTATGATCCCAACCGGTACACGCCTTGCCTTTGTAAGCTCTTTTGCAAAATAATATCCCACAGCCGAAAAATACTCCAGGTCTTTCTCAGAAGCTTTTCTCCAACGGCCTACGCGGCTGTAGTCAAAATAATCTTCCTGCCTGTCAAAAGAAATTTTCGGTACATCAAAAAAGCGGATATCCGAATTTTCACAATGCACACGTTCCTCTTGATAGTGCTTTTCATAGCGCATCCAAAATTCCATATTTGACTGGCCTGCAGCAATCCAGACCTCTCCAACCGCAACGTCATCCACAACCAACTCTTCATTTTTTGATCTTACAGTCAGCGTTTCATTGCCTGACTGCATCAATGCAGGAATATAGGCTTTCCAGATTCCATTTTCATTTACTTCTGTTTCGGCGTGTCTCCCCTGAATAGAAATCTCAACTTTCTCACCGCTGATTCCGCTCCCCCAGATACAGGTCCTTTTCCCACACTGCAAAACCATTCCCTTTTGAAAAACCTTTGCCAGTTTCAGCATGTTTTGTCCTCCTTTATGTATCGTTTTGCTGCTATTATACACAAGAAGATTTTTTCTATATATATCCAAAAACATGATGTACTTAAATTGATTTAACAAAATCATTGTTGTTTATTTATTATAATGTTTCGGCATGCCACAGATTCGTTTGCGAGTTGATGATGATGTAAAACGTGGAGCCGAACAGACGTTGGCCGAAATGATTATCCGTATTGGCAGACGCAGGACAAGAAGTCTGACTGTTCCTTCTGGTCACACAAAACACCTTTTCCCCTGTTTTTAATCTTCCAGCTTATCCGCGCATTGTTTTAAATAATCCGTCACCTTCAGACGCTGGGGACAGACCCGTTCGCACTGTCCACAGTTGATGCACTCCGACGCCCTGCCTCCGGAGTCTGTCGCTTTCCTGTAATCGGAAACCGCTTCTGCCATCTGCCCGTTGCCGAGCTGTTTGTTCATGGCTGAAAAAATCTCCGGGATCGGGATTTTCTTCGGGCACCCTTCCGTACAATAATGGCAGGCTGTACATGGGATCGCCGATGATTTTCCAAGGATTTTCTGCGCCTCCCGGATGATGCTCTGCTCTTCCTCATTTAAAGGCTCGAACTGCTTCATATAAGAAAGATTATCCTCCATCTGCGCAATATTGGACATGCCGGACAAAACCGTTATGATCCCGTCCAGCGACGCGGCAAAACGGATCGCCCACGATGCGCAGGATCTGTCCGGACGATATTCTTCAAACAGTTTTTTTACTTTCGCAGGCGGATCCGCCAGCTTTCCGCCTTTGACCGGCTCCATCACCACAATGGATTTTCCGTGCTTCCTGGCCACCTCATAATTGGCCCTTGCCGTCACGCCCGGGTTCTCCCAGTCCGCATAGTTGATCTGAAGCTGCACAAAATCCACTTCCGGATGCTCCGTAAGAAGCTGATCCAAAAGCTTCGGCCCTGCATGAAATGAAAAACCGATATGCCGGATCAGCCCTTTCGCTTTCTGTTCGTTCACAAATTCCCAGAGATGATATTTATCATATCTCTTATAAGAGACATCCATCAGGGCGTGCAGCAGATAATAATCAAAATATCCCGCGCCGGTCCGTTCCAGGCTTGTATAGAACTGCTTTTTCGCCGCCTTTTCCGTGGGCGCCGTCATCAATGCGTTCAGCTTGGTCGCCAAAGTAAATGAATCACGGGGATAACGCTCCACAAGCGCCTTTCTTGCCGCCGCCTCGGAGCCCAGATACACGTATGCCGTGTCAAAATAGGTAAACCTGTCTTCCATGAACAGATCCACCATATGCTTTACCTGTTCAATGTCTGTGTGCAGCCCTTTCTTCGGCAGGCGCATCAACCCGAAACCCAGCTTTGGAGTTTCTTTCCCAAAATAATCTGACATCCTTTTTCCTCCTCTTAATTGCACCGGATTTTTTCACTTTCCCAGCCCGTCGTATTCCATATTTTCATTCAAAAATTCTCGTAATATCCTGATGCCGATTGGCCACACGATAGATCTCTACAAGCTCGTTTCCTACTTTGTAAATAATCACGTAATCTTCCCATATTGCATATTTATAGTCTGTCCGAAAGCTGACTCTCTTGTAAAGATCCGAACCTATTCCCGGAAACATCTGAAGATTCTCAAATTTACCATAAATTTCCTTTATGGTTTTTGCGGCATAATCTTCATTATCTTCTGCAATGTAATCTCGGATATTCTTCAGATCCTTCGCAACAATCGGATTGATCCTCAATTTTAACATTTTATTCCTCCACAAGTGCTTTCAGTTCATCCAGATCAAGCCAGCCTTCACCGTTTTTCACTGCTTCCTCAGCTTCCTGCAGCTTCATCAAAAGCTTTTTCTCTGCACGATCACTCTCGTAATCATCTATATCCATGACTACGAAACGTCCTCTGCCATTCTTGGTCAGATATACCGGTTCTCCTTTGTGACAATTTTTCAGGACTTCATTATAATTTCTCAAATCAGATACTGGTAAAATATTTGCCATATTCTTTCAACTCCTTGATTTTACACTATTTCTGCTACTTTTATTATACACAAAAAGCTGTAAAATTCAACGTAAATTCTTACAGCTTTTATTAAACATTTTTTGTAGTCATTTTCTGAAAATTCTGTTATAATAGGAATTACGCTAGAGTACCAAGCAGGTCATCAATCCCCTGCAGAAATTGGTGAAAAATTATAATAAAATGAGTTGAAACCAATATTTTTCAATGCGGAAAGCCTGCGCGTGATGGTCTTTCCGCATAAAGATCCCGGTGCCATGCAACCTCAACGCATGGCACGGAAATGAAAGGAGCCCTGTAATATGACAAAGCGAATCATTACGATCAATCGGATGTATGGGAGCAACGGAAGAAAGATTGGACAGGCACTGTCGGAAGCGCTTGGAATCCATTATTATGACAAGGAGCTGATCCGGATCGCCAGCGAGAAGGAAGGGATCCCCTATGAAGAATTACAGAAAGTAGACGAAAAGCGGGCCAGCCAGTGGCGTTATCCTCTGGACGAGCCAATGCAGATGGCGCCCCAGTACCGCTTTTATCCGATGAACGATGTCCTGTACCAGTCCGAAAGCGAGATCATCCTCTCCCTTTCCGAGCGGGAGGACTGCGTGATCATCGGACGCTGCGCCGGACACATCCTGGAAAAACGTGCCCTGCGCGTATTTATCCATGCCCCATTCGATTACCGGGTATCCGTAGCAGCAGAACGGATGGATATTCCGGAGCGGGATGCCCGTGTCTATGTGAAAAAAATGGACAAAGAGCGCCGAAATTATTACGAATATTTTACAGATGAAAAATGGCTGGATATTACATCCTACGACCTGTGTATTGACAGCAGCCGCTTCACCGAAGCGCAGGCCGTCCAGATCCTGAAAGCCGCCTATGAAGACCGTTACTGTCCGGAAGCTGCCGCCGGCGAAAACGAATAAATCTTTACAGCCATAAAAATGTGAAGACTGCATATGATGAAATCCCCAGCAGATTCCAAGGAACCGTGCCTCCATCCAAAAAATGGAGACACGGAATTGTGCCCGTATATGTGATATTAGGATGAAGTTCATCCGTTTTGCTCTTTACTTTACACAAATTTCACTACCGCTTTGATCACTTCATCCTTATGGTTCAGGCTGTAATCAATCGCTTCGATACAGTCCTTAAAATCAAATTCATGTGACACGATCTCCTTCACCGGGATCATCCCCGAAGAAACTGCCGCGATCGCCTTTGGCCAGAGATTTCTGTAACGGTATACCGAATAGATCGTCCCTTCCATCGCATTCAGTGTCGCGATATCCAGCTCCAATACCGGTTCCGGAGAGACTCCGGTCAGCGTCACCTTCCCGCCGCGCTTGATCAGGCGGCAGGTCTGCAGGGTCGTGATGCGGTTGCCCGCGCACTCATATACCTGATCGGCCCCGCCTCCGGGAAGTGTTTTCGCGAACGCTTCAATACTCTCGTTTTTGCTGTTAAATACGCGCGTCGCGCCCAGCTCTTTTGCCTTTGCGAGACGGGCATCCATCACATCCGCCACATAGATTTCTGCGACGCCGCGCGCCTTCAAAGCCAATAGCGTACACAGGCCGATGCATCCCGCGCCCAGGATGATTGCGTTCTCTCCTACCTTCGCGTTCGAAAGCTCGGTGCCGTGGATTCCGACTGCCAGCGGCTCGATCATCGCGCCTTCCAGAGTCGTCATATTTTCCGGGAGCTTGTAACACATGGAAGCGTCATGTACACAATATTCCGCATTGACCCCGTCCTTTTCATGGGGAATCGCAAGCATTTTGATATTTGTGCAAAGATTATAAAGCCCTTTCCGGCACTCTTCGCATTCTCCGCAGGGAACCGCAGGCTCGATGGATACCTTATCGCCCGGTTGAAATCCCTCCACGCCTTCTCCGACCGCAGTCACCACGCCGCCCGGTTCATGACCCAGTGCCAGCGGCCCGTCCAGAGTCCAGTTAGCCAGCTGGCCTTCCTGATAAAAATGCAGATCCGATCCGCACACTCCTACATATTCCAGCTTGATCTGCAGCTCGCCCTTTCCCGGCTGCGGAATATCGCGTTCCACCCATTCCAGCTTCTTTTTTCCTGTTAATACACAAACCTTCATTTTACCTTCCATGATCCATATACTCTCTTTCTGTTCATCTTTTTATTTTTCCGCTCCATTTACTTTGACATGCATTTTTTTACGACCTCTTTCCAGCCCTGATATTTCCGATCTCTTTTCTCCTGCTCCAATGACGGCAAAAAACATGTCATCTGTATGCGTTCATAGATATCTGTATTCCATAGTTTCAGCGCAAGCCCCGCCATATATGCCGCGCCGATTCCGGACAATTCTTCCGCATTCGGTACCTGCACCGAAATCCCCGTCATATCGCTCTGGAACTGCATCAGATACTTGTTTCTCGTAGGCCCTCCATCCACACGGAGCTCCGTGATCTCTATTCCGGAATCCTCCTGCATGATACGGACCAGATCCGTGATCTGATAGGCAATACTGTCCAATGCCGCACGCACGACTTCCTTTTTCCCGCTCACCCGGCTGAGGCCGCTGATGATTGCCGCGGCGTCATTATCCCAGTATGGCGCGCCCAGCCCGGTAAATGCCGGCACCAGGTAGGTCTGATCCTCCGGGTTCGCCGCCAGAGCCAGTCCTTCTGTCTCGGACGCGCTTTTGATCAGGCACAGATCCTTCTGCAGCCAGGTGATCACCGCGCCCGTATAATTGATATTTCCTTCCAGCACATAGGAAACCTTTCCGTCGATCCCCCAAGCCAGGGAAGTCACAGCTCCATGTTCGCTGAGCACCGGTTTATCTCCGACATGCATCATAACGGAGGAGCCTGTCCCATAGGTTGCCTTGATCATCCCTTTTCGGATGCATCCCTGTCCGAACAACGCTCCATGGGAATCTCCCAGAACACCGTGAATCGGAATCGGCTTCTCCAGATAGCCGTCCAGATCCGTCCATCCGAATTCCGCATTGGAATCCACCACCTCTGCCAGCGCGTCTGCTTTCAGCCCGAACATTTTGCAGATCTCTTCATCCCATTGCAGGGTATGTATGTTGAACAACTGTGTCCTGGACGCGTTGGAATAATCCGTTTTATAGCTCTTCCCGTGTGTGAGCTGATAGATAAGCCAAGTATCGATTGTCCCTAGCATCAGCTTTTCTTTATCATACAGCTCCTTTGCCTGCGGTATGTTCCGCAGGAACCAGGCCAGCTTTGATGCCGGGAAATAGGGGGATAACGTGATTCCCGTATGCTGCCGCACAATGTCCGCTTTCCCGCTTTTTTCTATTTCACCGCAGATTTCTTTTGCTCTGGAGCATTGCCAGACGATCGCGTCCGCGACAGACCTTCCGGTATCCTTTTCCCAGACGGCCGCCGTCTCCCTCTGGTTACTGATGCCGAAACCCATGATTTTTTCTTTTGGGATCCTGTTTTTTTCAATGACCTCCCGGATCACCTGTAATGTATTTTCATAAATCTCATCCAGATTGTGAGAAACCCAGCCCTGATCCGAGATGATCTGGGTATGCGGCCTGTCCGCTCTCCCAATCAGATTCCCCTCATGGTCAAAGAGAAGCGCCTTCGTTCCCTGGGTACTCTGATCTATCGACAAAATATATTGCTTCTCCATCCTGCTTTCCTCTCCTTTTTCAGAAGTGCTGCGTATCCGTTCCGTACCTTCGCCGATACGTACGCTTCCATGCTGTGAACCATTACAAAGCTTCTGGCCATACTGCCTGATTTTTCAATCCTTCAAAGCCTCTTCCGCTGCTTTCGCAATCCCCTCCGCATTCAATCCATAATAATCAAATACTTCTTTCGAGGTTCCGGTAACAACCGGCGCGTCCGGCAGGCTCATATTGATCACTCTGCGCGGGCATTCCCTGCCAACTACCTGACTTACCATGGAGCCGAGGCCTCCGAAGGGCGCATGCTCTTCCACCGTAACAACTGCCCTGGCGTTGGATGTCGCCTTTATGACAGTCGCATTATCGAGAGGCTTGAGGCAGTACATATCTACAACGGAGGCCTGGATTCCCTTTTCCTGCAGGATTTCCGCCGCCTTTTTTGCCGGCCCTGTCATCTCGCCACAGGCGATGATCGCCACATCGCTTCCCTCACAGATGACGGTTGCTTTATCCATTTCAAACGGGACATTTCCCTCTTCATAGACCGGATCCACCGCGTTACGCCCTACACGGATGTATGCTGGCTTTTCGTCTACAAGCAATGCTTTTATCAGCTTTTCCGTCTGCAGATGGTCACTGGGAATATAGACGCGCATATTGGGAATCGCTGACATTGCCGCGACATCCTGAGCGGAGTGATGGCTCATACCCAGCGCGCCATAGCTAATCCCTCCGCTGATCCCCACCAGCTTCACATTGGTGTTAGAATATGCTACGTCCACCTTTGCCTGCTCATAGCTTCTAGCAGACAGGAAACATGCGGGAGATACTGCGTAAGCTTTCTTTCCGCATTTCGCAAGTCCTGCCGCAATACTGACCAGATTCTGCTCCGCGATCCCTACCTCCACGAACTGCTCCGGGTATGTATCCGCAAACGGTGTAAAGGAACCGCTTCCTCTCGAATCGCTGCAGAGCGCCACGATATCCTTATCTGTCTTCGCCGCATCCATCAATACTTCACAGATCCTCTGTTTATTTGCAATTTTAGCCATCAGAGTGCCGCCTCCCTTCTTGCTTCCAGATCCTTCATGATCTGTGTATATTCTTCGTCATTCGGTACATGGTGATGCCAGCCCGCTTTATGTTCCATGACCGGTGAACCGCATCCCTTTACCGTATTCGCAACCAGCACTGTAGGCTTTCCTTTCACTGTTTTAGCTTCCTCGAACGCCGCGTCCAGTTCCTCGATATGATTTCCGTTTTTTACATCAATCACGTTCCACCCAAAGCTCTGAAATCTCTCATGCACATCATCCTGTGACATCACCTCTTCCGTGCCGCCTGAAATCTGCAGACGGTTCCGGTCCACCACCGCGCAGAGGTTGTCAAGCTTATAGTGCCCGGCGGCCATGGCCCCCTCCCATACAGAACCCTCCGCCAGCTCGCCGTCCCCCATGATAGTGTAGACGCGATAGATTTTCCCACTT
>CATLCV010000155.1 GCA_949893755.1 uncultured Lachnospiraceae bacterium
TGTACTATGCTGGACGCGATCGATCATTCCAGCATTTACTTTACGCAGTCCGGTTATGGGATGAAGAGCACCGTTGTTCCGGCGTTATATATCATCATTGGCTTTGCGTCAACCTGGGTGATATTCAGAAAAAGAGGAGAGAAGGAGGATATATTCTGATCTTGCCATAAATCAGAATATTGTTGATTTTATCACCCACTTTATTACCCTCCTGTGCCATAATATGGGTGGGTAATAAATAAAAAAGCTGCCGTTGGCAGCTTTTTTATTTATAAATGTATTCATCCCTTCTTCATCTTCATCCTCTTGATGACCTTCAGCCGTGTAAATTCTTCTCTGTCCTTTTCCTCCAATGCATTCGTGATGCTGCTGACCAGCTCGGTATACATGGGGATCGTGATGTTCTGCAGCGCGTTGGCGCGCTTCTGTGTCTTCTTGATATTGGAAGCCAGCCGGTAGGCCGCGTTTTCCACCATGGACAGCTTTACGGTCAGATCCTTTACCTTCTGGAATGCCTTGGTCGCCTGATCGATGGATTCCCGGGTGGTACTGAATGCGTAAGTGGGCAGGTCATGGACCGGCGCGTACTTCACATGGGGAATCTCGGTTCCCATGATGCTTCGGGTACGGATCGAAATGGAATTTTCGATTGGAACCGTATAGGCGAGCTGAGAGACCATATTGATCCCGTGCTCGATATTGGCACGCTGCAGGCACTGGTAGGCATAGGTAAAGGTGCTGTCGATCTCATCCTGGATATCCCGGGCTTCATCGATCAGCGACATCAGCTCGCGGATCAGGATATTCCGCTTCTTATCCATCAGGTCATAGCCCTGTCTTGCAAGCGCCAGTGAGTTCTTCGCCAGCATCAGATTTCCTTTGGTTGGAAATGTTCGTGGATCCATAGGGCACAGCCTCCTTTACTCGTCTTCCTCCGGCATCGGCTTGTAGTATTTATCCAGGATCTTCGTGTCCACACGGTCCAGCTCTTCCCTGGGCAGGCGGCCTAACAGCTCCCAGCCAAGGTCCAGAGTCGCTTCCATGCTCCGGTTTTCGTTCACACCCTGCCCGATGTAGCGGGATTCAAAATCCTTTCCGAATGCCAGGTATTTCTTGTCCGTGGGCGACAGCTCGTCTTCGCCGATTACAGAGGCCAGATTCCGGGCGTCGCCTACCTTCGCATAAGCGGAGAACAGCTGGTTGGCCAGATCCTGGTGATCCTCCCGGGTGTAGCCGGCCCCGATGCCGTCCTTCATCAGACGGGACAGGGAAGGCAGGATATTGATGGGCGGATAGATGGACTGCCCGTGGAGCGTCCGATCCAGTACGATCTGCCCCTCCGTGATGTACCCGGTCAGGTCCGGGATCGGATGGGTGATATCGTCATTGGGCATGGTCAGGATGGGCAGCTGTGTTACAGAGCCGCTCACGCCCTGGACGATGCCGGCGCGCTCGTACAGGGTCGCCAGCTCACTGTACAGATATCCCGGGTATCCCTTTCGGCTGGGGATCTCTCCCTTGGAGGAGGACACCTCACGCATGGCCTCGGCAAAGGAGGTCATATCCGTAAGGATGACCAGGATATGCATATTTTCTTCAAATGCCAGATACTCCGCGACCGTCAGCGCCACCTTGGGCGTGATCAGACGTTCCACCACCGGGTCATTTGCCATATTCAGGAACATGGCTACATGATCGGCCACGCCGCTGTCCTCGAAGGCACGGCGGAAGAAATCGGCCACATCATGCTTGACGCCCATAGCGGCAAATACGATGGCGAACTGTTCGTCCGACCCCTCTCCCAGAGAAGCCTGCTTTACGATCTGCGCCGCAAGCTGGTCGTGGGGAAGGCCGTTTCCGGAAAAGATCGGCAGCTTCTGGCCGCGGATCAGGGTAGTCAGTCCGTCGATGGCGGAGATTCCGGTATGGATATAGTTTCTTGGATATTCCCGTTTTACCGGGTTCAGGGGCAGGCCGTTCACATCCCGCCGCAGAGCGGAGGTGATGGGGCCCAGGTCGTCGATGGGCTGGCCGATGCCGTTAAAGGTACGTCCCAGCATATCCGGGGAGAGCGTGATCTCCATCGGATGCCCGGTAAGCCGGGTGTGGGTATTTTTCAGGGACATATTTTCAGAACCCTCGAATACCTGGATGACCGCGCGGTCCTCGTAGATCTCCACAATACGCCCGATCTTGCGCTCCTTGCCGCCGATCACGAATTCCACGATCTCGTCATAGAACGCACCCTGCACGCCCTCCAGGACGATCAGAGGGCCGTTGATACTGCTTAAGCCTAAATATTCAATTGACATGGCATCATTCCCTCCTTATGCATTCTTTTCCAGGACGCGCTGGTAAAATTCGTCGATATCGCGATGGTACTGGGTGAACATTTCCAGGCGGTCATTGGGTACATCATACTTGATGGAAATGACCCGGTCGAAGATGTTCTCCGACTTCAGCACGGACATCGGATGCCCCATGGTCACAAGCGCACGGGACTTTTTATACAGGTACAAAATGGTCTCCATCATCAGGAACTGCTTTTCCATGGACACGCAGGTATCGTCCTTGTGGAAGGCGTTCTGCTGCAGGAATCCCAGACGGATGACACGGGCGATCTCCAGGATCAGCTTCTGGTCGTCGGGAAGCACGTCGCTTCCAATCAGCTTTACGATCTCCAGCAGGCTGCTCTCGGAGTTCAGAAGCGCCATCAGACGGTTCCGGTAGTCTACGAACTTCGGCGATACCCGGTCCTGATACCAGGGCGCCAGGTCGGTCAGGTATTCGCTGTAGCTGGTGAGCCAGTGGATGGCCGGGAAATGTCTTGCATAGGCCAGGCTCTTATCCAGCCCCCAGAAGCAGCGGACAAACCGCTTGGTGTTCTGGGTGACAGGCTCGGAAAAGTCTCCGCCCTGGGGGGATACCGCGCCGATGATGGTCACGGATCCGTCCGTATCGTTCAGGTTGTGCATCATGCCCGCCCGCTCATAGAACGCGGACAGCTTGGATGCCAGGTAAGCCGGGAAGCCTTCCTCGGCGGGCATCTCCTCCAGACGTCCGGAGAGCTCTCTTAAAGCCTCCGCCCAACGGGAGGTGGAATCCGCCATGATGGCTACGTCATAGCCCATATCCCGGTAATATTCCGCCAGCGTCAGTCCGGTGTAGATGCTGGCCTCACGGGCAGCCACCGGCATGTTGGACGTATTGGCGATCAGGGTGGTCCGGTCCATCAGGGGATTGCCGGACCGGGGGTCGGTCAGCTCGGAGAATTCCTCCAGAACCTGCGTCATCTCGTTTCCGCGCTCGCCGCAGCCGATATAGATGATGATATCCGCGTCCGACCACTTTGCGATCTGATGCTGGGACATGGTCTTGCCGGTTCCGAATCCGCCGGGAATGGCGGCTGTACCGCCCTTGGCGATGGGGAACATGGTATCGATGATCCGCTGTCCGGTCACCAGCGGGACCGATGCCGGAAAGCGGTTGTTGGTGGGCCTTGGCACACGGATGGGCCAGTGCTGGGTCATGGTCAGTTCTTTTGTGGTGCCGTCCGCCAGTTGCAGGGTGACCAGTGTCTCGTCAATGGTATACTCGCCGTCCTTTACGACGCTGATCACGTCTCCTTCCACGTCCGGGGGGACCATACATTTGTGCACGATGGCACGGGTCTCCGGCACCAGGGCAATGATCTCGCCCGGGGTCAGATGATCGCCGACGGAAGCGACGATGTGCGCGCGCCACTTTTTCGTGCGGTCCAGGGAATCCACGCTGACACCGCGGGTAATGAACGCGCCGCCTGTCTCGGAAATCTTTTCCAGGGGACGCTCGATCCCGTCGAAGATATTGTTCAGGATGCCGGGAGCCAGGGTCACGGACACGGCGCTTCCGGTGGCGATGACCTGGTCGCCCGGACGGAGCCCGGTGGTTTCCTCATATACCTGGATCGTGGTCATGTCCTTATCCAATGCAATGACCTCGCCTACCAGCTTTTCCTTTCCAACGTATACCATTTCCTGCATATGGAAGCCTGTATTGCCCTTCAGATAGATGACGGGGCCGTTGACACCATAGATTGTTCCGATATTATCCAATTCCGTCACCTCCTGTAAAGATAAATCTGTCATACTCGTTGCGGAGCAGGGTGGAAAATGAGTTGTCGATCAGGATATTGCGATCCCGGATGACAGCCCGTGTCCCGCCGATAAAATCCTCTGAGCTCAACGTCAGCCGTGTGCCGGTTGCCGCCTCCAGTGCGGCCTGCCGCGGCTCGTCAGAGGGATTGATATAGATGGTCATCTCTTCGCCCGGGGCAAATGCGGTTGCCTTGCGGATCGATTTGATCAGATAGTCCTCATAGGCGTCTGTCTGCATATATTCTTCTGCCAGTTCATGCGCTTCCTTAAAAATCTTGTCTTTCAGTTCGACCTGTACCTTGCCGGTCTTTCTTTTCAGCTCAAGCTGTGTCCTGGCGTTTGCCTGGTTCAGCATATGCCTGGCGTTGGACTGCTCCGCCTTGATACGCGTCTCAGACTGCCAGCGCATTTCCTCTTTATGATCCTTCAATACCTTTTCCAGGGCTTCGCGGTAGTTGTCAATGATCGCATTGCCTTCCGCCCGCGCCTCTTCCATGGAGGATGCCTGTAAATGTGAGAGTTTTTCTTCCAGAGTCAAGAGGGGTACCTCCTTTTATATATGTGTCTTATAGCTTTAGTCCGATTGCTTCGGTTACATAGGATGTGATAAAGTCTTTCTTTCGGCCGGTTCCGTGCCTGTCAGGAATCTCGATCAGCAGGGGCATCTGCCGTTCCAGACGGAACTGGTTCAGGATCTCGGGAAATTCCTGCCCGAACTTTTCCGTCAGAAGGACGATGCCGATGGTTTTATCCGTCAATGTTTTTTCCAGTGCTTCCCTGAGTTCGTCGCGTTCATGAACCACGACGCCTTCCACGCCTGCCAGACGCATTCCTGTATAGGTATCGACATTATCACTGATCAGATACATCTTCATCTTACAGACTTCCCAGGATCATGAAGGAGATGATCAGTCCGTACAGACATACACCTTCTGCCAGACCTACGAAGATCAGGGACTTACCGAGAACACTGGAATCCTCGCTGATTGCGCCCAGCGCCGCGCTGGCTGCGCTTGCTACGGCGATACCGCCGCCGATACAGGATAAACCGGTAACCAGTGCGGCTGCGATATAGCCAAGGCCTGTTGCCATAGCTGCCTGAGATGCCGCATCCTCTGCCGCATGTACCTGCGGGCCGCCCAGCAGCATGATGGACGCGATGGCAAATGCTCCGAAGAAAAAGAAGGCATTGACTCCGATGGCTGTCTTATAGCGGTTCTTGTTCTTTTCCCCGATCAGATAATATCCGAAAGGAATGATGATGCTCAGGATCAATGCAGCGATAAATACGATTTTTGTTGCGGTTGTCATAATAAAATCCTCCTAAATATCAAATAAATTTTTTAATGTGTATTTTTCTTTTTGCTTGTCTTTGTATATGGATCAAATGCGCGTCCGGAACCTTTGTAGAACCGGCTGAACATCTCATAATATTCCAGTCGGAGCACCTGGATCCCGACGATCAGTCCTTCCATGCCGCATACGAACAGGTTGCCCAGGATCACCACGATCCAGTTGGGATTGCCTTTTTCCACGCCTGCCAGCATCAGGACCACCTCCATCATGGCCGCGTGGCTCACTGCAAACGCGCCGATACGCACGAAGGAGAGGGTGTTGGAAAAGTAGCTCAGCATCGTCTCGAACAATTCGAAGAAGCCCTGTACCAGGAACATGGCCTTGCTTTCTTCCATTTTTTCCGCCCGCTTCTCGAGCTTTTTGGTCAGAGGCTCCTTGAACAGGATCACAAGCAGCGGAACTCCGAACATCACAGCCATGACGATACCGCCCGGCGTCTTGTGTCCGGTCATGAATAATACGATGGTCACAACGACGGACGCGTAAAATACGAGTCCGGCCACGCCGTTCACGTCAAACCAGGCATCGCCCAGATCATGGCACCGGAACGCGTTGATGATATGCAGGATCATGGCCAGTATGATGATCCCCATACCAAAGGCGACGGCGACGACGAATACGGTGTTCAGCTTGCCGACGAAGGGCAGCATGGTCATATGCTCGATGGGCCTCAGCCAGACCGCGTCAATGATATCTTCAAATCCGAAGATGCTTCCGAACATAAAACCGAATATCGTGGAAAAGATACCTGCCGTGGCCACGATACCTGCCAGCGGGATCCTTTTGAACCAGTACAGCAGTCCGCCTCCGATGAGCAGCAGAAGCCCCTGTCCCACATCTCCGAACATGGCGCCGAAGATAAAGGAATAGGTCAGGCCCACAAACACCGTCGGGTCCATCTCGTCATGGGACGGAAGCCCGTACATCTGGACATACATCTCAAAGGGCTTGAACAGCTTCGGATTTTTCAGCTTGGTCGGCGGCGCGCCGAAGTGGGTCTCACGGTCGTCTACGACCACAACAAAGACCTTGTCGTCGTTTGCGATATCCTTCTGGAACTTTTCCAGATCCCCCTCGGACATCCATCCGCACAGGATATAGTAGTCTTCCTGATTGTCCTCCATCCGTGCGGCCATCTTGCGGACATCAAAGTTATTGGACAGCTCTTCCAGACGTTTTTTCGCTGCCACAAGCTGGGGCGCCCGCGCGGAAAGCAATTGTGCGGCTTCCTTATCCAGCTCTTCGATCTGGTTCATATTTTTGTTGATCTCGCGCTGCAGCTTGTGGTAGGCATCCGCCGGAGTTCCCTCAAAATCATCCGTCAGCGTGATCCGTTCAAAGTGCAGGGAACGGAAGATGGCGTCGGACTTCTGCGCGTCCCTGGGAGAGACGAAGTAGGCGCCGTATACATAGCTTTCGTCCCGTTCCCCTTCCACGAAGATGGACTCCAGGTCTTCCATCAGATACTTCTGCATCTTATAATAGTATTCTACCGCGATCTTTCCGAAGCGGTAGGTAATGTACTTGTAGTTCAGCACCTCGCTCAGATTACAGTCCAGCGGCCGGAAAGGAGCGATGACCAGCTGGCGGTTATGAAGCTCTTCGATCTTCTTTTTTAACTTTTCTTTTTTCTCCTGCAGGCTCTGATAATCCGTGCTTGTATTTCGGATCAGCTCAAACATGCCGTCCAGCCCCAGACTGGTGTCCGGTGTGATCTGGTCCGGGTCTTCCAAAAGGGCGGTAAACTGTTCTGCCTGTCCCAATGCCTCCCGGTATGGATTGATCTCCATAAAGGGCCTCAGATTATCGACGGTCTTCAGCTCGGAAAGCGCGGATTCCAGCTGGATCTCGTACTTGGAGAGATAGAGATCGATCACGCGGTCGATATCATCGCGGGGGCCGGAGATATTGATGAATTTCATTTTTACAATCATTGCGTCTTACCTCCAATATAAGCCAGCGTCTCACCGGATGATAAGCCGTAGCGGATACATTCCAGGGCGGTCGTCAGCTTTCGTAGTTCTTCCTCTTTTAAAAACAGATAAGTAGTGATCGCGGCGATGGAATACGGGTTCTGCCGCCGTTCCCCCCTGTACAGGCGGTCCAGGCATTCGGAGTACATCTGCTCGATGGTAAGCTTCTGCCCGAAGTCATAATGCCGCGCGTAGGATGTCTTCCGGAGCAATGCCTCATATTCCTCGATGCCGGGGGCCTCGATCATCTCCTTGATCTCCTCGGCCGATACCTTGTAGTGGATCGGGACGAGAAGGGTGTAGATGTTGGCAGGTTCCATATTGTAATATTTCTTGGCCCTGTAGATCCACTGCAGATTCAGCAGGTCGATCTTGGAACCGCATATTTTGGTATAGAATGCCAGCTCTTTTTTTCGTAATATTTTTTTTCGCTTTTTCCACAGGGTGGAAAGATTGTATTGGCTCAGTGTCAGGTCGTAATCATAGAGCGTGACCGCCGGATTGTCCAAAAGCCTGTGCAGAGGTTCATAGTACTCGGTATCCTTCAGATTTTCGATCAGCTCATTGGTGGTCCTTGAGGTGATCAGCTTCTCGATGGAGATCTGGGTATACCGGTCAAAGAACTCCTTTTTGTAGTTCAGGTCAAAGGGCTCGGCATAGCGGTTGATCACGATACGCAGGCAGTAGTTGATCAGATCGATCTCGTAGCGCTTCACGTAAAGCGAAAGAAATTCCCGCTGCTTTAACCCACAGAAGCGGTAGATCTTGGAGTATTCGTGGTAAAGCTGCCGGGTCAATATCTTTTCGATATCGCCGCGGTGCAGCCGGCTCTCGTCCAGCAGATTCAATACGTAGGCGTAGGAGGAATTATCCCGCAGATAATTGACCACGTCCGGTACGCTCTGCAGTGAGGCGATCTCTTCAAAATTCTCCGTTGTCAGAAGCTTTGCTTCCATGGCTTTCAGCTTGGTTACGATTCCACTGTAGGCTAGTAGATTTCCCATGCTTTTATACCTCTGTGATCCGTTTTAAAATAGTCTGTGCATACCAGGTGTGCCGCTCTTCGTATTCCTTTTCGAGAGCAGCGATGGTATCGTTTCGGCCGCCGATCTGCGCTTTCAACAGCGCGCTGGTCTTCTCGGCAAGGTCATTCTGGATCTCCAGGATCTTTTGGTTCGTCCTCGTTTCCAAATCCGCGTCAAAGCGGTTCCGCTTTTCACGGTACTCGTGGTCGAGGATTTCCTTTTGTGCTTCCGCATGCTCAACAATTGCAGAAGCGGCAGATTCTATCTCAGATAGCTTCTTTACAATAGATTCCATAGTAGCCTCCCCATGTAGTTTGTGAGTGTGAAAAAGTTAATAGTTTCTTTCTTATTTTTTCATTATTATCATACTCTTTTTTTCGAAAAAAGCAATGCTATTTTTTACAAGGTTAAACAGAATTTTAAAATCTTTTTTGTTTAAAATGCGAAAAGATATTTTAATAGGTAGAAACAGGGGCGGGAAGAATTGTGGTTTTGGGGAGGAAATGGTATAATAGATTCCGTCCCAAAATGATTCAGATTGTGTCGGGATGGCGGCTTGCCCCAAGAAGGGACAGAGCTGCCGATGATAAGAGAAGGAGAAATGCTATGAGACTTCGAAATATACCCCATGCGGACAGTGTGGTGCAGTCCCATGAGGCTGTGATCATGGATGCAGAGAGCCGGAGGGGCCGCTGGCAGCAGGTGTTTGGAAACGACCGTCCCATCCGGATCGAGATCGGTATGGGAAAAGGGCGGTTTTTGCTGGGAATGGCACAGGAGCATCCGGAGATCAATTATATAGGGATGGAGCGGTATTCCAGCGTGCTTCTGCGGGCGCTTGAAAAATATGACAGATACGGACAGGAGGGTACCCATGAGGACCCGGAAGAGTCTGACGGAAAAGGCTTTCATGCCTTGGACAATGTACGCTTCCTCTGTATGGATGCCTGCGAGCTGGAGCAGGTCTTTGCGCCCGGAGAGGTGGACAGGATCTATCTGAATTTTTCAGATCCGTGGCCCAAGGCGCGGCATGCCCGGCGGCGCCTCACCTCATCCGGTTTTCTGGAAAGATACGCCCGGGTGCTTGTGCCCGGCGGAGAGCTGGAATTTAAGACGGATAACAGGGCGCTCTTTGACTTTTCGCTGGATCAGGTGGAAGGAGCGGCCGGATGGACGCTGAAAATGCATACACGGGATCTGCACCATGACGAGGTGATGAACGCGGGAAATATCATGACGGAGTATGAAGAAAAGTTCTCTGCAATGGGGAATCCGATCTTTAAGCTGACCGCTGCCGTGATCTGCTGATACCGGATGCATAAAGTGAGGAATGGATGCATTTCATATATATTGGGAATGGATCTGCAAAGTTACGGATCCGCGCTTTCCTGCATATAATAAGCATGGGAAGAAAATTTTATTAGAAGTGGGAAGGGATGTGGATGAAAAGAAGAAAAGGATGGCAGAACTGCATTTGCGAAAAGCTGTACTGCAGGCCGGAGTGGAACCGGAAGCTGATGTGCCTGAAACGCTCGCTTGACGAGGTGTACAGGATCTTGAATATGGACAGCTGCCATGGAAGCTGACAGGAAAAAGCAGGTGATGTCGATGAAAATAAGAGTGACCTCAGAAAATTACCGGCAGGAGGTCCTGGAGTCAGATATACCGGTCCTTGTGGAGTTTTTTGCCGACTGGTGCTCAAAATGCGCCATGATGGAGGACACGGTGGATCTGGCTGCCGCAAACTGCGGAGGCTGCTTTAAGGTCTGCCAGATCGAAATCGAGGATTCGGCGGACTTAGCGGAGCAGTTCCAGGTGGAGATCGTGCCGACCTTTGTCATATTCCGGAACGGAGAGCCGGTATCGGCCGCGGCCGGGGTTCTGAACCGGGAGGTGGTCCTGGATATGATACGGGAGGAGATCGGACTGGAAATTTCCGGGTGAGCTGGAAAAAATTATTCTGTGTTTTTTTCGTGACCTCCGGCAATATGGGTTGACAAATATTTTCAAAATGTTAAGATGTATTATGTATGAGCTATATGCTGACAGAGGGTTCACGCCCGGGCAGGGCGTGGACCATAACTATAAATTTTTACGGCAGAAAGAAAGAAGGGGAACAGACATGGGTGAATGGAAAAACCGATTCAGACGCAGTATGGTCATGGCTCTAACGCTTGCTGTGGCCGGCGGCGGAACGGCTTCTGCAGTTTCATCAATGCCAGGGGGAGAGCTTCCCGGTAATGAGGATGTGCTGGTCGGGGCATCGCTGGAGGATATCGAGGATGCCGTGCAGGGCGAGAGGAATGTCTCCCAGGAGCGCTCGGGAGCTGTGGCATACTCTTCAGACGGGAAGGGCTTAAAGAGTGCGGACGCGGCGATCTATAATGCGCTCAAGCTTTCGATCGGGGAAGTGGCAAGGGGAGAAGAGACTTCGACAGCGTTTGCGCTGAAGACAAGGTATTCCACTTCGACTCTGGCTCAGGTGGATGTCAACACGATCGTGACGTACCTCCTGAATGACTGTCCGTTCGACCTCTACTGGCATGACAAGACCAAGACGATTGAGAACGGCAAAGAGACCGACGGTGTCTACTGCAAATATTATGACGACGGGACGATCGTGTTCAGCTTCAAGGTTTCCGCGCCTTACCGGGTGAGCGACGCGGAGCTTTATAAGGTGAACAGCGCATATATGGGCACGGTGGACGCGGCGAGACAGAAGGCCCAGTCCATTGTGGATACGAACCAGAACTGTACGGATTATGACAAGCTGCTGAACTACCGCAACGCGATCTGCGATCTGGTCACCTATGATTATGAGGCTCAGCAGAGTCCGCTCTATGGGAATTCCTACCAGGTGATCAATGTATTTGACGACGATATGTACTCGAACGTGGTATGCGAGGGCTATGCGAAGGCGTTTCAATATCTGTGCGACCTGTCGGACTTTGATAACGACGTGGAATGCCATACCGTGACCGGAGTTACGGACGCGGGAGCAGGGGCCGGCGAACATATGTGGAACATCGTCAAGGTCGGCGGAAGCGACGGCGAGAGCTATCTGGTGGATGTGACCAACTGTGACGCGGGGACGATCGGCGAAGGCACCGGGCTGTTCATGACGGATGAGCTGTCAGGCAGTGTGGATTCCGGTTATACATATAATAACGGGTGGTCGTCGATTACATACCAGTACGGCGGCGAATCGAGAAAGGTATACGGCAGCCAGATCCTTTCTCTGGCAAATGAAGATAATAATGAAGAAGCGAAGCTCTTTGTGAAGGGCAGCGGCAGCGCCGAGACACCGGATCAGGAGGATCCGGAAGGGATCATGAGGGTGGATGTGCCGGAAGACGAAGAGGAAGAAAAGACGTCCGGGCAGTCCGATGAAGTGAAGACAGACGGCGAAGATAAGGACGAGACGACGGAAACCGCGTCGGAGTTTAAGTTTAATGTCACGGAACCGGTGGAAAAGGTTTACGGGGATGATTCCTTTATAGAAGCTGTGGCCGGTTATGAGGAAAGCAATAAAGTCAAGTATACCAGCAGCGATACAACGGTTGCAACGGTAAGCAAACGCGGAAAGGTGACGATACAGGGAGCGGGTACGGCCGTGATCACGGCAGAAAGTACCGGCGGAGATAAAGCTTCTTATACGCTGAATGTCAGCAGGAAACAGCTGGTTTGGGATACAAGCGGGCTGTACGCGATAGACCGGGCAGACCGGATTACGGATAAGAACGCGACGCTTTACGGAGAGATCAAGCTGGAAGGAATCCTGCCAAATGACAAGGATCGGAATTCCGAGTTCAGCTTTGGCAGTGAAAATCTGACCGGCACGTATTCGGAAATCGTGCCGGGAAGGCAGACAGTGACCCTGAACTGGAAGAAAGACAAGGAGGTTCGTCTGAGCAAGAGCGAGAAGGCTGATAATTATGAGATGCCCGAGAAGCTTCCGGAGCTGACCGGTAAGATCACATCCATCACCAGGCTTCCGGATCCGCAGATTGAGACTTCGGAGCCGGAAGACGGATTAAAGTATAAGCTGGAGATGGAAGACGGTATTTCTTCGGTGCCTGAGACGCTGCAGAAGGACAGGAATCTGAACACACCGCCGAAGATTGAGTCGGCGCTGAGGGAGGATCTCAGCCAGGAAGGGATTCCGGAAGAAAACGTTGCAGTTTATGATGTATCACTGTATTGGCAGGACAAGGCAACTGTTCCGGCAGAGAGTGAAGACGAAGAGGGCCAGAGCGGGGACGGCGTGGATGCGGAGAATGCAGATGCAGAAAGTCTGAGTGAGGAAAGCGTTTCCGATTGGGTCAAGGTGACGGATGAAACCTTCCCGGAGGGAGGGCTGACGGTTACGCTGCCGTATCCGGGCGGTATGCCGAGGAATGTGAAGGATATTGTTATAAGCCATATGTTTGTGGAAGATATGTATACATCTTCACCGGGAGAGATTGAGCATCCGGCGGATATCGAGGAAACGGTAGACGGAATCAAGTTCACAGTATACGGATTGTCTCCGATCGCCATCGGGTGGTCCTCAGAGACGACAGAAGCACCGGTACAGAAACCGCAGGATACGACAACCTCCGGAACGACAGGCTCGCAGAATAACCAGAATAACAATAATCAGAACAACCAGAACAATACGAATAATCAGACGAACACGAATACGAACAGGAGTCCTGTGACCGGTGACACGATGCAGATCCTGATCTATGCGGTTCTCGTCATTCTGTGCGGCGCGACGATAAAAGGAATACAGGTTTTACGCCGTACCGGAAAGAAGCACGAAAGGTGATTTTGACAGGTTCGGGCGAATCGGATGACAGGTTCAAAAATCCCCGCGGTTTCCGCGGGGATTTTTTTCAAAAGACAAGCAGGAAACTTTTGGCGAAAGAAAAACAGAATTAGAGTGGGTCATATGCCAGAAACAGCCATTTTGTGCATGTCCCGACAGGGAATTCAGAGGGATTTCAACGAACTGTTACAAATAATTTAGAAAAATTTCAAAAAAATAAAAAAAGTACTTGATTTTTTTGTCATCATCGGATATAATAACTTTTGTGCTGTTGAGGAAGCAGCAAAAGATAAAGAAAAATCACATATATGCGCGATTAGCTCAGTTGGAAGAGCACCTGACTCTTAATCAGGGTGTCCAGGGTTCGAGCCCCTGATCGCGCAGTAGAAATCACTGTTTTTGCAGACAATAGAGGCTGTGGGGACGGTGGTTTTTTTTGCCCAAGAGCCTTGAAAACACTGGGTTTGTGAGAGATCGAAGTGAAATGCTCGGGAAAAATCCAGAAGGGATAGAAAGGCAATGATACGGCAGGAATTTCTGGGGGAATCCGGATGCTGCCGCCAAAATGGCCGCCGAAGAAATACAGAATACGATATTGTGTTCGTATATACAGAAAAAAAGCCTTGGAAACTTCAAGTTCCCAGGCTTTTCTGAGAGGCGCAGACCGGATTTGAACCGGTGAATCAGGGTGTTGCAGACCCACGCCTTACCGCTTGGCTACTGCGCCGTATTTAATTATAGCTTAATGACCCCAACGAGATTCGAACTCGTG
>CATLCV010000156.1 GCA_949893755.1 uncultured Lachnospiraceae bacterium
GGGAATCCCCGCTTTTTCGTCCGCCTCCGTTCTGGCCTGCCGCCGTCCTTTCCCGGGCTTCCCTGGCTGCCCGCTGGCGCCGCCGTCTGGCTGCCATCTCCCGTTTCATTTCCAGTTCCTCTTCCTCGTCCTCACGGATGATGTAGAGTCCCTGAATGATCCCGATCATGATCATAGAACTCAGGATCGAGCTTCCTCCATAGCTGACAAGGGGCAGCGTCACCCCTGTCGAGGGAATGAACTTGGTCACTCCGCCGATGGTCAGAAACACCTGGAAAATGTAACAGGTTCCAAGCCCCAATGCCACCAGCTTATAGAACGGATTACGCAGCTCCATGGCAATATTCAAGAACATCACATAACAGCTCACGCAGATCAGGATCAGGCAGAGCGCAAAGATCACACCCAGCTCTTCCGCGATCGCGGAAAAGATAAAATCCGACTCTGCTACGGGAATCATATCCGGACTTCCCTGGCACAGCCCCATGCCGAACCAGCTTCCGGTCCCGATGGCAAACAAAGACTGGGCCACCTGATAGCCGCCTTCATTATAAGACGCGAAAGGATCCTTCCACGCCGCCACACGTACTTTAATGTGGGCAAACAGATGATACCCTGCCACCGCTGCCAGACTGCCTGCCCCAAGCCCTGCCGCGGCATACAGCGGCTGCTTTGTCGCCACGTACAGCATGACCAGGTACACCACAAACAGGATCAGCGCCGCGCCCAGATCCGTAGACACCACCAGGATCAGCACATGAGCCGCTGCCACCGCTGTAGTGATCACCACATTTTTAAATTCCGTAGAATTTTTCAGGCTGGCCGCCACATAAAATACAAACAGGATCTTTACAAATTCGGATGGCTGGATCCCGATCCCGCCTATGGTAAATCCCAGCTTCGCCCCGCCTGACGTAGCGGCGAACACTGCCACCAGCAGAAGCGCCGCAAATCCGACTCCCGCGTAGATATAGACCCAGTCCGCCAGAAATTTCAGCTTTCGGATCAGGACCGGAACGACCAGGCCGAATGCAGTCCCCAGGGCGATAAAGATAAATTGCTTCACCGCGCTTTCATAGGACAGCCGGGTGATCATAATCAGTCCTGCGCTGAGCAGCATGCACATGTTGTTCACGATCAGCCTGGATACATTCGGATACAGGATCGAATACAGAAGGATGACCGCAACCAGCAGCACCACCTGTACCGCAAAGAACAGCAGGAGCTTGTGTTCCTCTGTTTTCAGGTACATCACCGCATAGGCCAGAAACTGCATCATGAACATCAGCACATTCTGCAGAATATAGACCCGCTTTTCATCTTCCTCGTAGCTCTGCGCGAAGATCGAGAAGCAGGAAAATGTATAGGCGGTCATCAATAGGATGATCATATACTTTGATACTTCAACAATAATATTAACCACTATAAAACTCCCCTTCGGAAATGCCCCCGCGTAAAGCGGCCGGCTGGCTGGTGAGGATCACTTCCTCTTTCCGTATCGTTTTTGAAATCCGGCGGACTTCCGGCTGTTTCTTTCTGTGTCCCGCCTGAAAATGCCTGGATGCATTCCTGCAGGACCCGCCGCGTCTGTTCCCCATCCTCCACGGAAAACTGCAGCCTGAGCCGGGAAGGGCCGATTTCCCTCAATGCCGCTTTCTCATCAAACAGGCATAGCGGAACCGAATTATAAATGATATTATAGCAGTCCTCACAGCGGTTTTCCACTAAAAACGGATTTCCGTACCGATCCGTCAGTTCCCTTATATTTCTGTTCGATTTTTCTTCTCCGGAATACGCCGCTTTCGCTTCGGTCTGCTTTCGGCATTGATCTACGGTTTTCGCAATGCACTGCGCGGTCACCATGACCGGAAGGTATCCATAGACCAGCATCTCCATATGCTCTGCGCCCAGATGCAGGATCTCATTCCTGTTCAGTTCCGCAGGCACGGTAAATTCCCGTACCCCATGCTGGTTCCAGAATGCCTTCGCAGCCTGATTCATGACATACACATTATGATCCAGGATCACATTTCTGTCAATTTTCGAAATCCATTGGCCCGCTTTTCTGTCCCTGCTGCTGTTCCCACCCGGACGGGCTGCCTGCAGCAGCCTGTCCTTTTCTTCCGCGCCGTTCCAAAGCGCAAAGCTTTCATAATTCCGCAGGAGGATCCCGTCAAAATGGATCCCCTCAAAGTATCTCATCCGAGCTTCCCACATCCGAGCCGCCTGCCCGCGGAAAATATGGGGCACCCCAAGGAATACCTCCCTCCCCTGCGCCCGAAGCCGGCCGCAGCGGTCTGCCAATGCATCTCCGGCATCGAGCATCCCCAGGGCTGCGCTGTCTATATAGACCCGGGATATTTCGGAAAATGCGCACACCTGGTCCAGCTGAGATATGGTCTGTACCAGCGCCGAAAACCGAAATGTCCCTGTGCGGCTTCCTTCTTTTTCCGTCAATAGCCCTGTTCCGATCCGGTCGAGAGCAGCAGCCTCCGGCCTGTGGTACTGCATGCATATGTTTTTGCGCAGTTCCTCCAGTACCCGTCTCCGCAGCTCATTGATCTGCTGCATCGGCAGAAATACCCCTTCCTCCAGATCAATCTCCAGATTATCAAATTCAAATTCCGTATTTCCGGTCTTTTCCAGCTGCTTTCGGATACGCGCTTCATCCAGCGGGCTTTTCTCCGCCTGTTCCACTGTAAGCTCCGAAACAGCCTGTGCAGACACATCGCCCTTGCATACCGTCATCATAGCAGGTTCCTTGGAATGAAGCCTTAAGAAACCATAAATTTTTTCTTTTCGTTTTCCCTGCTTCTGGAAATCCCGGAGCTCCCCGAGCAGCTTTTCATTTCTGATCCGGTTCAGGACAAGCCCTTTTTCCAAATGCTTCCCCTTCGGCAAAGGAATCGTGATCCGGCTGCCCTTCTCATAATCCTTTCCAAAGGTATGATCTCCCTGCTGAGGGAATGCAAGAACATCCCCTCTGTGAATCTGAGTCAGTGCCTTTGCAGTCACTTCCCTGCCCTTTTGATCCATGACCTTTACAGCCGGAACCCCGGCATGATTCGGGCGGCCCGTGGCGATCATATCACTGCCGTTCTTCTGATGATAATAGCCTGTATGGAATCCGCCCCGATTATACAGATCCAGCAGCATTTCCTGATCCTCTTCGCTGACACGGAACTTCTCTCTGCCCGACTTCTGATACAGATCCACATACTTCCGGTACATGGATGTCACTCCGGCAACGTATTCCGGACGCTTCATCCGCCCTTCGATCTTGAAGGAATCAATCCCCGCGTCGATCAGATCCGGGATCAGCTCCAGCGTACAGATGTCCTTCAGACTCAGCAGATACCCTTTTTTACCGCCCGATGCATAACGCAGGCGGCAGGGCTGGGCACACTGCCCCCTATTCCCGCTCCTTCCCCCGATCAGGCTGCTGAGCAGACACTGGCCGGAATAGCAATAGCAGAGCGCACCGTGGACAAAACATTCGATCTCCAGCCCGGCGGCCTGCTTCATATGCCGGATCTCCTCCAGAGACAGCTCCCTCGCCGGAACGACGCGCACGGCGCCGCATTCCTTCAAAAACCTGGCACCCTCTGCCCCGGTGATGGTCATTTGCGTACTGGCGTGGATATCCAGATCCGGAAAGCAGGTACGCACCACCTGAAACACGCCGGTATCCTGTACGATCACTGCATCCAGCCCGCCCCGGTACAAAGGTTCCAGGTAACGGTAAAGCTGCGGCAGCTCCTGATCCTTCACAAGTGTATTGACGGTCAGGTAGAACTTTCGCCCATGCAGATGCGCTTCGTCGATCGCATCCAGAAGCTGCTCCTCGGTAAAGTTCTCCGCATATGCACGTGCACCAAAATGAGGGCCGCCTGCATATACCGCATCCGCCCCTGCCGTCAGCGCTGCCCGGAAGCTGTCGTATGACCCTGCCGGAGCCAGTACTTCCACACAACGCCCTCTGTTTATTTTTAAATCTTCTCCGCAATATTGGATGTCCCGTCTTGAAATCATAGCCTCCTGCACATACTACCGAAAAAATCTCCCTCCCAAACCGCTGCGGACCTGTCAATCCTCACTGCTGCGCCCGCACACAAAAACGGGAATTTACTTTCTTCGGTTTTTCATCTCGGTTTCCAGTTTCACGATCTGCATCTGCAGGTCATTATTTTCTTCCTTCATCTTCGCCAGTTCTTTTTCCGCGTTCTCCAGCTTGATCTGGACAGATATCAGCTCGTGCTTCAAGTCGTACATCTCTTTGTCTTTCAGTTCAATGTCGCTTTCCAGGGAATCTCCCTGCTTCTTCGCTTTGAAGTAATCATCCGCAATATTCAAGGCAAGGAGTACATTGCGAGTGTCTGCGCTCTGCTTGCGGTAACCATCGCTGTTCGCACATTCCGTAATCTTATGGTTCAGATAAGAAGATACCTTCTGCAGATATTCTTCTCCCTCAAATCCGCTTAAAGTATAAACTTTTCCTCCGATGAGTACTTCTGTAAAATGTTTTGCTGAACTCATAGCTTCCTCCCCTTGCGGTTGTTACTTGTTATTATAAACTATCCGACAGCAAAAACCAACTGTTTTTTCCATGAATTTACAGTTCGCCGGCCAGCCAGCGAACTGTAATGCATCCAGCCCCAGTACTGTACTGGCCTGTGACCGTGCAGCGCGGTGCACGTCCCAGGAGTGAACAGTAATCCGTTCAATCACCTGCCGGTATCCCCAGATGGGCGTAGGCCAGCTCGGTCACCACGCGCCCCCGCGGGGTCCGCTGTATGAATCCGTTTTTCAGAAGGTACGGCTCATAGACATCCTCCAGGGTTCCCGCATCCTCGGAGATGGATGCCGCCAGAGTATCCAGCCCCACCGGTCCCCCCTGAAACCGTTCGATCATCGTCAGAAGGATATTCCGGTCAATATTGTCCAGGCCGTACTTATCCACATCCAGAAGATCCAGGGCATAATCCGCCACAGCCTCCGTGATCACACCGTCATACTTGACCTGGGCAAAATCGCGCACTCTTTTCAGCAGACGGTTGGCCAGACGCGGGGTTCCTCTGGAACGCTTTGCCAGCTCCCTGGCCCCCTGTTCCTCGATCTCCACCTCCAGCACACGGGCGGAACGCAGGATGATGGTCGTCAGCTCTTCTTCTGTATAGAATTCCAGATGATGGATGACCCCGAACCGGTCCCGCAGCGGCGCGGTCAGCATCCCCGCGCGGGTGGTCGCCCCCACCAGGGTAAACTTCGGAAGGTCCAGGCGGATCGAACGCGCCGTCGCCCCTTTTCCAATCAGGATATCGATGGCATAATCCTCCATTGCAGGATAAAGGACCTCCTCAACCTGGCGGTTCAGACGGTGGATCTCATCCACAAACAGGATATCATTTTCCTGCAGGTTATTCAGGATCGCCGCCATCTCCCCCGGCTTCTCGATGGCCGGCCCGGAGGTAATCTTGATATTCACCCCCATCTCATTGGCAATGATCCCTGCCAGGGTGGTCTTTCCCAGCCCCGGCGGTCCGTAAAACAGCACATGATCCAGGGCGTCGCCCCGCTCCTTCGCCGCGCTGATATAGATGCCCAGCGTCTGCTTCGCCTTCTCCTGCCCGATATAATCCCTTAAACGCTGCGGGCGGAGATGATTTTCTATTTTGATATCTTCTTCCAGATTTTCTGTTGTTATGATCCGCTTTCCCATATGACTCCCCTGTTATGTACCCCGTGCCGGGATTTCCCGCTTTCAGAAGCTGCGGGCCTCATGCCGCTTTCCTGCAGTTAGAAATTTTTCAGCGCAGCCTTCAGCACTTCCTCCACCGTCGCGTCTTCCAGCTTCACCTTCTTCACTGCCTTTAAGCTCTCCGTACTTCCATAGCCAAGTGCCACCAATGCCTGGACAGCCTCGGACTGCACAGAGGTCGCCCCAGGATCCGCTCCTGCTCCGGCCGCAGGGATCCCTTCGTCTGCCGGATGCAGCATATCGTCTAAGTCCAGCTTATCCTTCAATTCAATGATCAGCTTCTCCGCCGTCTTTTTCCCGATCCCCGGGGTCGCGGAGATTGCCTTCACATCTCCTGACAGAACCGCAAACCGCAGGTCATCCGCAGAGAGCTGGGACAGGATCCCCAATCCACCCTTCGGCCCGATACCGCTGACACCGATCAGCAGCTTGAAGACTACCAGATCGTCCCTGGTCAAAAAGCCGAAGAGCTGCATGGCATCCTCCCGGACATTCAGATAGGTATGGAGCTTAACCTCACTTCCCATCTGGGGCAGAAGGCCCATGGAACGCTCTGGCATAAAAACCCCATATCCTACGCCATGGACATCTACGATTACCTTATCCCTCTCCATCGCTGCCAGGTTTCCTCTGATATATGATATCATCCCTGTACTTCTCCTTTTGTATCTATTGCTGTACTAAATCACGACTCGAACCGGAAGCTTTCCAGCCGCTTTAATACCTGCTCTGCCGCAACACCAATCAGCAGCCCTGTCACCACCCCCGCGATCAGAAGCACCGGAAAGTAATATCCCACCCGGTAAGTCTCCACGGCTGCCATCGCTACCAGAAGCTGACCCATATTGTGAGATACGCCGCCTGCGGCGCTGACTCCCATCACACTGAACTTCCCGGTTCCTTTCAGAACAGCCATCACAAAGAGGCTCAGGATCCCGCCTGCCAGACTGTACACGATACTGAACAGATTTCCGAACAGAAAACCGGACAGGATAACCCGTACTACAGACAGGAGCAATGCTTCCTTCGTATTCCTTTTATATAGAAGGATCACCGTCAGCAGATTGGCAAGTCCCAGCTTGATTCCGGGAATCCCGAATTGGATGGGGATCAGACTTTCCAGATAACTGAATATAAGGGCCAATGCCGTAAATACGCCGAAATATGCCGCTCTGTTTCTCAAATATATTCCCCCTGTGCAGAAAAAAAATCCCACTGTGCAGAAAAAAATCCCACTGTGCGGTTGGACACTCCGAGAATCATCCAACCCGCTTATCCATTCGCAAAATTCCATGCCATCGCACTTCTGCGTCTGCTGATGCAGCCGTACAGGTGGAAAACTCTTCAAGATACCGCATCCACTTCCCGTTCCTCACCGCCCACAATGGAAACCACGACTTTGTTGGGCAGGCAGATGATACTCTCACCTTCCCGGGAGATTGCCTTCTGATTTACACACAGCTTGTCCGGGCAGTCCGCCCAGACCATATCCGCCTTCCCGTCCTCGATCACCAGACGGTTCCCGTCCCCAATCTCAATCGTACGGTCCTCGGAAAGAGGCCATGAACCGAATACTTCCCCATCTACCGTAACTTCCGCAATGCCACCCTTCTGGTAGGGCCGCAAAAAATGGATTCCGAGAAAAATGGCTGACACCGCCAGCACCACTGCAATCAATATCCAGTCATTTCTCCTCATAGTACCTCCTGATGCTCTGTCATTTGCTCTGACCATCATACCATATACTTTTCAAGATTGCAACATCTTTCGAATATCTGTTCGCCATTATTTCGGTGTATATTCTATCACAGGTAAAGAAATATAAGGATTGTATTTCTCCTTTTTTCCGGATATAATATTTTTGAATAAAGTAGAAATGAGGTAAAGGAATGAACTGGGAACTCCTTTTACAAAAAAAAGAGCAGCTTGATCAAATACGGAACACCCTCCCGAAAGAAGCGCTGGAAAGTTTTGACAGAAGCTTTGATATTGAATATGCCCACAATTCCACTGCAATTGAGGGCAACACGCTGACATTGATCCAGACAAAAGCGATTCTGGAGGATGGTCTCTCCGTCGGAGGAAAAACCATCCGCGAAATCTATGAGGTGGCTAATCACGCAAAAGCCTTTACCTACGTTAAGAAACGTATCGCAGAGGGACATCCTTTAGACGAAGCTGTCATGAAGGATATCCACGCGCTGCTGATGGAAAATATCCTGATCGGCGGAATCTACCGGAATGTCGAGGTTCGAATCTCCGGTGCAGGGTTCAGGCCGCCTTCACCCAATGAGATGTACCGGCAGATCAAAGACTTTTTTGCAGATCTGCCGTACCGGACTGACTCAAATGCAATCGAACTGGCTGCATGGACACATGCCGAGTTCGTAAAAATTCATCCCTTCGTGGACGGCAATGGCCGCACCTCCCGTATGCTCATGAATTATCAGCTCATGGCCCAGGGATTTCTTCCTGTCTCCATCGCCAAGGAAAACCGGCTGGAATATTTTGACGCACTGGAAGCATACGCCGTAAGCGGAAATCTGATACCATTCACAGATCTGATCGCCGCACTGGAGGAGGTACGGCTGGATGAATACCTTTCGATCGGATAGGCACCTAGAAAAAACAGGAGCGGAACGAGGAACAGATACATGAAAAAATCATTTTTTTATTTCATTACTATTATGCTTCTTCTGGCACTTACTTCCTGCTCTTCTCCGCGTAAGGATGAGAAGCTGAGTGTGACAGGCATTTATTTTGATACCGTGATCCAGATTGACGCATGGGGCGTCAGCACTTCTGTTTTGGATGAATGTAAGAAAATCTGTGAAAATTATGAGTCTCTTTTCAGTAATAAGATCGAGACCAGCGAAGTCTCCCGGATCAACGCCTCCGCCGGAACCCCTGTTAAGGTATCACAGGAAACGATCGATCTGATCTCTCTGGGACTGAGTTACTGTGAGCTTTCCGGCGGGAAATTTGACATCACCATCGCGCCGCTGAGTGATCTTTGGAATTTTACGGATCGTCCGGAGCATACGGTTCCTGATGCCGGGGCAATCGAAGAAGCCCGCTCCCATGTAGATTACAGGAAGGTTCTGGTGGATGAAAATGCCTGTACGGTCACGTTGCAGGATCCCCAGGCAAAAATAGACCTGGGCGGCATTGCCAAGGGATACATTGCCGACCGGCTGAAAGAGTATCTGAAAAAAGAGGGGATAGAGCATGCCCTGATCAACCTGGGCGGAAATGTGCTCACCCTTGGGGCATCCTTCGACGGCAGCCCCTTTCGCATCGGCATCCAGAAGCCCTTTGATGAGCAGAATGTCCCCATTGATATCGTAGAGATACAGGACCGCTCCGTAGTTTCCTCCGGGGTTTATCAGCGGTACTTTAAAAAGGACGGCAGGCTGTACCACCATATCCTGAATCCGGAGACAGGTTATCCTTATGCCAATCATCTGCTGCAGGCAACGGTCATTACCGGCTCTTCCGCAGACGGGGATGCCTTAAGCACCTGCTGCTTCGCACTGGGGCTGGAGGAAGGCAGCGCACTGATCGAAAGCCTGGAGGATGTACAGGCCGTCTTTGTGACCGAAGACTACCGTTTACACTATGTGGGATATTAGTAAAAACGGTACAACACCGCAGTCTTTCCGCATACGATGGCATACGAAGGCGTGCAGCCCATTTAGCAGGTTGCAGCAGTCTGACTCATCTGTTTTTACCCCAGTGCCACATCCAGCGCCATCATGACCGTAAAGCCTGCTGCAAACAGAACCGTTCCGAGATTGGAGTGGCTGCCTTCGGACATCTCCGGGATCAGTTCCTCCACGACCACATAGACCATGGCGCCTGCCGCAAAGCTTAAAAGGTACGGCAGAAGCGGAATGATGAATCCCGCCATGAGAATCGTCAGGGCGGCGCCAATCGGTTCCACGGCACCGGAAAACGCGCCGTAGCGGAACGCTTTTCCTGTGCTGACTCCTTCCGCCCGCAGGGGCATGGAAATGATCGCGCCTTCCGGAAAGTTCTGTATCGCGATCCCCAGGGAAAGCGCCAGCGCCCCCATGGCCGTAATCCCGGCCTCACCGGACAGCCAGCCGGCATAGACCGCCCCCACCGCCATGCCTTCCGGCAGATTGTGGAGCGTCACCGCAAGCACCAGCATTGTGGTTTTCTGCAGGCTGCTTTTCGGCCCCTCGGCTTTGCTGCTGTTCATGTGCAGATGGGGAATGGTCCGATCCAGAAACAGCAGAAAAAGGATTCCAAGCCAGAAGCCGATCACCGCAGGCAGAAAAGCCCACTTCCCCATATGCGCCGCCTGCTCCATAGCCGGAACCAGCAGGCTCCATATGGAAGCCGCCGCCATCACCCCCGCCGCAAATCCGGTCAGCGCCCTCTGCACCAGAGGATTCAGCCGATCCCTCATAAACAGCACGCAGGCGGACCCAAGCACCGTCCCAAGGAACGGTATCATAAGACCCAAAAGTGCCTTTGTCTGCATCGCATTCCCCACTGTAATCCCGACCATAAAAATCCTCCAATCATTGCATTTTGTGTTAGTATACATTAACCTGCTTTTTAATATACTATTTTTACTTTCTTTCAATTCCGGAAGAATTTCCAGCTGTGCGGTTGGATGATCCAAGGAGCATCCAACTCACTTATCCATTCGCAAAAACCGTGCTGACGCACTCTTACGTCTGCTAATGCAGCCGCGCCAAAAAATCAGCCGGATTCATAGCAGGAATTTCTGAGTTATAAAAATCCCTTTCATTGGCGGTAATGATGTAATCTGCCCCAATTTCTTTTGCACATTTGTCTTGAAGGCAATCCTCGAAATCTTCAAAAGAATCCTTCTCTATCGCATCCATAATCTCAGACTGGGATGCAGAGGCAATGCAAAATATTTTACAAATATCCCTCAGATTCTCACGCCTCTCTCTGTTACTCTTTTTTCTCAACACATACCATAAAGTCGAGAGCGAATGAAATGCGATATATCCGTTTATCTCTCCTTTTGCACACATCTCAACAATTTTGATCGACTGTTCAAGATACGTATCCTCCCGGTTTGTGATATAATTGAGAAGAATATTCGTATCAATCAATACAGCCATATTTTGCATTCATCGCTTCCTCCCTTTCCATATCATAATCCAAAGGCTGAACAGACGACTTTCTGGAGGCTTCCAGCCTGGCAAAAGCTTCCATTTTTTCATTACTTTCAGCATTCCTTTCTTTTACTGGTGCTGAAATGATAAAGGGAATACTTCTTTCTCTCAATGCTGTTCTTGTAAAGGTCTCATAAAAAGTCTGCTTCGTCTGGCCCATTGCTCTAAGCATTTCCCCAAGCTCTTCATATATTGAATCTTCTAGTCTGATGCTAATCGTTTTCATAAAAACGGCTCCTCTTTTCTATATTTCTCCGGCTTCAACATCAGTATACGAAATATTACCCCATTTAGCAAGCAATAGCATTCAATTTAATAGGTTTTGAAGAAAATCATGTAAACTTGCGGTTACGCAGGGTTACATCCCCTTCTTTCGGTAATCCTTTGGTGAGATTCCCTTGATTTTCTTAAATACCTTTGAAAAATATTTTTCATCCCGAAATCCAACCTTATATGCTATCTCATAATTTTTCAGATAATTTTGTTCCAGATAGCAGCAGGCACGCTCAATCCGTACCTGGTTCAGATAATCTGTAAAACCGCATCCAAGTCCCTGGTTCAAAAGTGTAGACAGATAGCTTGCCGATATTCCAAGCTTTTGGGCAATTTCGGACAATGAGATTTCCTGCATATAATACTCTCTAATATAATCGACTGCCTCCTTCACAAATGGATTGACATTCTCCCTCCCGCGGTCAGATCTGGCCTTATCCGCCCCGATATATTCGTCTGCCAGACGGTTCAGGCATTCCAGGATATCTGCCGCCCGCATCGGCTTCAAAAAATAGTCCTTTGCTCCAAACTTCAGGGCTTCCTGTGCATATTTAAATTCATCGTATCCACTTAAGATCACGGTAATTGGTGACAGACCGGCTTTTAGAGCCTCTTTCATCACATCAAGCCCTGTTTTTAAAGGCATCTGCACATCCAGGATCAAAATATCCGGCTGATATTGGATCAGCATATCAATTGCTTCCTGTCCGTTTTCCGCCTCATAAATTCTGTCAAATCTATCCGTATGCAATTTCAGATATTTTGCAAGTCCTGTGCGTATCATATCCTCATCATCCGCAATCAATAGCTTTATTGACACTTTGTCCCCTCCTCGTATGGGATTTTCAAAATAACCGTTGTTCCCTTCCCTATCTCGCTCTTTATCTCAAGAGAAAATTCATCATGATATTTTAACTGCAGCCTTTCCTTTATATTCTTGATCGCATATCTTCCAATTCTCTGTTTCGCGTAATGCGCCGGTTCCTTTTCCCATATTTCATCGATCTGATCCTGCCGCATTCCAATTCCGCTGTCGCATATCTCAAATCGCAGCATCCTGTTTTCCAGGCATGCCGACACCTTCAGATAACATGGCGTAGTAACATTTTCAAATCCATGTACAATGGCATTTTCCACAAAGGGCTGGATGATCAGCTTCGGAATTATGGCTTTTTTCACAGACTCTTCCATCACGATCTCATAGTGAAGCCTTTTCGAAAACCTGACCTTCTGGATCTGGAGATATCTGGAGATCAGTTCGATTTCCTGTCCCGCTGTCACTTCCTTTTTCCCCTGATTTAAAACAAGACGGAACAGCTGTGACAATGCCAGGATACTTTCCGCGATCTCCCCGTTTCCTTCCTCCATAGCCTTCCAGTAAAGCGAATCCAGTGTATTATATAAAAAATGAGGATTGATCTGTGCCTGCAGAGCTGCCAGTTCGCTTTCTTTCTCCCGCAGGGTGATCACATAGTTCTCATCAATCAGTGTCCGGATATCTTCAACCATCTTATTAAAGCATCTTGCCACTTCTCCGATCTCATCGTTCGTATCAATTTCCAGCCGCTGCTCAAAATCCCCTACCGAAAAAAGCTGGATTGCTTCACTGACCTTTTGAAGAGGTTTCGTTACGATATTGGAAATGATCAGGAGCAGAGGCAGCAGTCCAACCATCATGCCGGCAAGGAGCATCAGCGGCATATGCGCGATATCCAGGATCTGCATCTGCAGATTGTAATGCGGTACGGCTTTGCAGACAATACTCGCATTTTTATCCACCTGGCTGCAGATGATATCATAGCCGTGGATCGTAAGCAGCGATTCACGTTCCCGATAGTCCTTCCGGATGAATTCCTCACTTTTCAGATATTCCTCTACTTCCCCGTCAAACGTCCCCGCACGGCTCAATTCCCCTCCATGCGGATCAATGATCACGATCCCCTCTCTCTCGTCCCGGATCATATTCACACAGAGTTCCTGAAATCTTTCCTGGCTGACACCGATCACGATATACCCCAATGACTTCTTCTGTGCCAGATCCAGTATCTCCCTGTATAATACGACTTTATCATCCCGGTTCATCAGATAGGTATCCTGTCTCCCTTTGGAAACATACTTCCAGAGCATCGCATTTTCACTCTTTCGCGTTTCCTGATATACCGCTGTCTCCCTGACTGCCTCAATATCCGGCATATTCACGCTCCCATCCATTCCTCTGAGAAATGGCCGAAGACTGTTTTCCGGATAAATGGCAATGGTCTTGATATGCCCCTTCAAAGCGATCATATCCTGTACGATCTGCATCGGCGCCTTCTCCGACCAAAGCATTGCATTTGCATTCAGCTGTTCCGTATCATCTGTCTGCAGAAGCTTCTTGATATCATCATTGATACAGATATAGGTAGAAAAGTCCTTAATCTCAAGCTGCAGTACATGAACACTTTCCGCCAGTGTATTTACATTTCCCAGGTCTGTATCCAGACGTTCCTCTGTCACCTTCTGATAATTATGAAGAAGATAGACGATGCTGATCAATACCAGCACAGGTGTGATGGTCATATAACCATAAAATACAAGCTTCGCCTTTACACTTAATTCATTCACCCATCGTCTGATCTTCCCCATGATACTCCTCCAAATCTGATGCGCACGTTTAGTAAAATCACACCTCACGATGTGAAATCCTTTCCAGAACCGTACGTGCGGCTTTCCCGCATACGGCTCTTCATAATAACATTCACAGTTACAAGCTACGCATAGAGATTTACATATCTCTTGGGATATGCCAGTGGGTAATATTCCAGC
>CATLCV010000157.1 GCA_949893755.1 uncultured Lachnospiraceae bacterium
ACCGTGGTAAGCGAAAGTGAGAGCACTTCAACGGTAGTAAGTGAGAGCGAAAGTACCAGTACCGTGGTAAGCGAAAGTGAGAGCACTTCAACGGTAGTAAGTGAGAGCGAAAGTACCTCAACGGTAGTAAGTGAAAGTGAGAGCACTTCAACGGTAGTGAGCGAGAGCGAAAGTACCTCAACGGTGGTAAGTGAGAGCGAAAGCACTTCAACGGTAGTGAGCGAGAGTGAGAGCACCTCAACGGTAGTAAGCGAGAGCGAAAGCACCAGTACCGTAGTAAGCGAGAGTGAGAGTACTTCGACAGTAGTAAGTGAGAGCGAAAGCACCTCAACGGTAGTAAGTGAAAGTGAGAGCACTTCAACGGTAGTAAGCGAGAGCGAAAGCACCTCAACCGTGGTAAGTGAGAGCGAAAGTACCTCAACGGTAGTAAGCGAGAGCGAAAGCACTTCAACGGTAGTGAGCGAAAGTGAGAGCACCTCAACCGTAGTGAGCGAAAGCGAAAGTACCAGCACCGTGGTAAGTGAAAGTGAAAGCACCTCGACGGTAGTAAGCGAAAGTGAGAGCACTTCGACGGTAGTAAGTGAGAGCGAAAGCGAGAGCACCAGCGTAAGTACCAGTGAGAGCACCAGCTCAAGCGAAAGCGCCAGCACATCAACCAGCGAGAGTACATCGACCAGCTCAGCGGAGACGGATACGCCGGATGACGATGATACCCCGCCGACATCAGCAGATGATGATTCACCTACTGTACCGACGGATACGCCTACTCCGGATGCGCCGACAGATACACCTGCTACGGATACCCCGGTAACACCTGCTCCTGCAGCCCCGGCGGCAGCGACCCCGGCAGCCCCGCCAGCGGCCACCCCGGCAGCAACGCCAGCCGTACCGGTAGCGGATAATCCGACACCGTTGGCAGATATGACTGATACAGACACCACGAATGATACTCCAGATGTCCAGCCGATCAGTGATCCGGATACGCCTTTGGTGGATATGGCACTTACCAATGGACTGATGCATCACATCCAGCACATATGTGAATTGTTTACATCGGCATTCCTTCCATTCTTCTATGTGGGAAGCAACCGGAAGAGGAGGAAAAAGGTATCTGAACTGAAAAAAGAGATTGATGAAAGAACAGAAGGGAAAGAGGATTGATGGGATTTTTTGAAAATATAGTATGGGGATTTTGCCACTGGGATGCACTGGCCCTGGTTTTCCTTGCTGTGATCACCGGGTGGTACTTTATACAGAAGCATAGATTAAAAAAAGAAATAAAAGATTTAGAGGATCAGTTGAACTGATTAAGTGATAAGAAATTGGTGGCTGCTGTCATACGGCAGCCACTGATTTCGTGTTTATTTTTATAGTTATACTCACGGCAGATTTATCTGACGCACAGTATATAACCGGGGGAGTGGTTGTGCAAGAATCAAAAGAACGTGTATTAAAATATAAACTGTTGTATTCAGGAATTATTCTTCTTGTATATATCGTGGGAAAAAACATTCCCTTGTATGCCCTGGATATTTCCGCTTACAGGGAAGACTACTTTAATGTGGAGGAACTGCTGCTCCAGAGCATCAGCGGAGATGCCTTCCGTTCTTCAGTGTTTGCGCTTGGAATTTTTCCTTCCATGATCTCCGGATTTATAGTCCAGATTTTTATGGCAGTCAGAGGACTTTTTGTAAAGTCCGGGATTTCTCCGGGAAAGTCCCGCCGCATGACGGTGATCGTTACTCTGGCGATCGCTTCCTTTCAGGCATTTACCCAGGTAAGAGGAATCAAGTTTACGGTATCCGGACAGGAACTGTACATTGTGCAGGCGATTGCGGCAATGGAAATGGTGACAGGCGCGATTCTCATCATGTGGATGTCGGATCGAAACAGCAGATTCGGAGTCAGCGGCAGGATGGTATTCATTACTGTGAATATTCTGGAGCGGATTTCGGGAATCTTGTATCAATACACCCTGGAAACTCTTGCGGTTCCTCTGATGATATCGGCTGTTATGATGCTGATCATGCTGATTATGGAAAATACGGAGAAGCGGATTCCGGTACAGCGCATTTCCATACATAATATTTATGCGGATAAGAATTATATGGCGATCAAGCTGAACCCGGCGGGAATGATGCCCATGATGTTCGCGACCGCAGTATTTATGCTGCCAAAGCTCATCGTATCTCTGCTGATCTCCTATTATCCGCATCATCAGGGGATTCTCTGGTGGCAGCAAAATCTATCTCTGACAAAGCCGTTTGGTATTTTTATCTATATTATATGTGAGTATCTGCTGACAATTCTGTTCGCAATGCTGATGCTCAATCCGAAGGACATTTCGGAGCGGTTTTTAAAAAGCGGGGACAGCATTGTGGATCTTCATGCAGGCCGTGACACAAGGCGGTATCTGCGGGGAGTTGTATGGCGGCTTAGTTTGATCGGAGCTACCGTGATGGGAGGATGTATCGTGACACCGATGCTTTTGCAGGTGTACGGAGGAATGGACAGTACATTGGCAGCGCTGCCGACCTCCATGATGATGCTGATCGGATTTTCATGCAATATGTATCGGGAATGTGTCACATATTGGAATTACGATTCGTGCAGGCCTTTGTTCTGAATAATAGGAGTTGTAAGATGTTATATTTTATTCCGGCATGGTATAAGGAAAGAGAATGGTGTGAGAATGAACAGAGCTGGCGGGTCAAGCGGATGCATTCCGAATTTGACGACACTGTAAAGCAGATCCAGCTTTTTCACCGCAGCGGGGGATATGACTATCAGATCATGCTTCTTGGATTTGCGCCGAATTTCCGGCATTTTCTCCATCGGCAGGGGGCGTACAGGGCTCCGTATTGGTCCTGTTTTGACGCGATTCAGGAAGTCCGGCGGAAAAAGGCAAGTGTGATGTCTTTCCATGACCTGGAATGGCCGGAGGGAATCGAGTTTCTCTATACGCCTTTCGTGGTGGTCGCCATGCTGGGAAAAGAGAAATATGCCCAGATCGATTTTGCCGAGGACGGGAACCCGATCTGGATCGAATTGTATCAGAATGGTACGATCTGCCGGCGGGATCTCTTTGACGACAGGGGATTTACTGCCAGCATGATCTATTATGAAAACGGGCAGTCTGTCCATCAGGATTATCTGACAGAGGATGGAATCTGGAAGCTCCGGCTGTTTTATAAAGACGGACATGTGGAGATCAATGAAGAATGTCCGGGATATCTGCTGGAGCGCGGCGATGTCCGGGAGATAAGGCAGTTTTCCCGTATGCGCTATGAGAGCATGGAGCAGGTGATCCGTGAGGTGCTGGCATCTTATCTGGAGCTGACGGACGCGCAGGATGTATTTTGCATCGCAATGCATAACCTGCACGCAGGACTTTTGGGACGGGCATTGAAAGAGAAGAAAAGAATTCTGTCATTCTATCATGACAGATATCAGATCTCTGAGGATCCGGATGCACTGGAAATGATCCGGAACGCAGATTACGTAGTCGTGGATTCCAGGGACAATGCGAAAAAACTGCAGAATATGATCCAGATACCGGCGGACCGTCTTGCGGCGATTCCGCCCTACGATACGCGAGTAGATGAGGGGATCAGCCTGCAGAGCGGCCTTCAGAAGATTTTGCTGGCTGCGGACGGTCTGGACAATGGAACATTCGGAGAGGTGGTCCGCATCCTGGGCGGATACCTGCCCAAAAAGAAAGGGGTTCGAGTGCATCTGTTCACCAGGGAGGCCAGGTATGACAGCAGGCAGCGGCTTCTGGAACGGACACGGGCCGAGCTGACCAGGGGCGGCATGCCGGAAGAATGGGCAGGGGAAGCCGGAAATGATATTGTCTCGGAGAATGGACTGGAAGAGGATGGAAAGGTTCCGGTGTTCTTTGTCCCGGAGCAGTGTGTGGACGAGCTGTCAGTAAGCAAATGTATGCGGGAGCAGTGGCTCCTGCTGGACCTGCGGGAGGTTCCGGAGCTGTATCTGCAGATCAACGCGATCAGCTTTGAGATTCCTCAGATCGTGCGGAAAAAGACAGAATTTATCGTGGACGGCGGCAATGGCGCGATATTGGATCAACTGGACAAGCTGCCTCAGATTCTGGATTATTACCTGGACGGGCTGGAACACTGGAATGAAGCAAAAATATTTTCCTATGAAATAAGCAAGAAGTATACAACGGAGCGATTGCTGGAGATGTGGGGGGAGGTTATGGACCGCGTTGGCTAAGATACAGATACTGCAGCTTGGAGATGAGGACTGGAATGAACTCTATACATTGCCGGAAGACGTGACGATGGATCATGCCGATGAATTTACAGAGCCACCCGAGAAGGCCTATGACCTGTTTTTTCTGGACCGGAACCTGCTGGAAGAGGAGATCGAGCAGGTCTACCGTTCAGCAAAGGCTTATACGCTCTTTGTAACAAGTAAGGTGGATGTGAAGGGACGTATGGAATGGCTGTGCCGCAGCAGAAGGGCACAGCATATTCCAAGGGCGGATATCCAGAGATTTCTGACAGAGGAATCCAGATATTACTTTCCGAAGCCCTATGGAGAAAAATTTGGTTTGAGGGATGTAGCAGTCGCGCATGATTTTTCCGGGAAAGTGAAGTGGAACGGGAACCAGAACATTTTGCTGGAGGATGACTTTGGAGAAGCATTCCGACAAGTGGCGTACTGGCGCTATAACAATCCGCTTCCCAAGGGAGAAGTGGGGGACTTCTGGCTGGAATATGATAAGGACCCGTCGGTTCAGATCGTTCTGGAGGTGACAATCTTCGCTACGGGAACGGCTTCCATTGTCCTGGAACGGCTGGAATTGACGGAGAAGGATCTGGAACAGGTGGTACGGCTGGAAAGCAGCAAGGGGAACGGCACGCTCTTTTTCTCAATCAAAACAAAGGGCAGGGGCAGGCTGTGGCTGACAGGTCTGCACAAAAGGCTCTCAAGAGGGAGCCACGGATATTTCCTTCCGGGTGGAGAGCGGTATGTGACATCCCGCCGGGAGGAGGCGTTCTGCTATTTTGACCCGGGAGATCTGAAACCGCCTCTGAATGTATACTTTTCCGGATATAAGACATTGGAAGGATTTGAAGGGTATTTTATGGTGAAGGCGCTGGGATGCCCTTTCCTGCTGATCGCGGAGCCGCGTCTGGAAGGCGGCAGCTTCTATATGGGGACGGAAGAGTATGAGCAGATCTATGTAGACATGATCAGAAAGCATATGAAGGAGCTTGGATTTACCCCGGATCAGGTGATCCTGTCGGGGCTTTCCATGGGAACCTTCGGCGCTTTATATTATGGATGCGATATCCGCCCCCATGCCATGATCGTTGGGAAGCCGTTGGCCAGCATCGGAAATGTGGCGGCCAATGAGAAGCACCTGCGTCCCGGAGGTTTTCCGACCTCGCTGGATATCCTGCGTTTCCAGTGCGGCGGTTCAGGGGAAGACAGCATAGAAAAGCTGAATAAGAAGTTCTGGAACAAGTTTGAGAAGACGGACTGGGGAAGCTCCAAGTTCGTGGTTGCGTATATGATCGAGGATGATTATGACGCGGATGCGTATGCGATGATGCTTTCCCGTCTGCGGTCGGACGGCGTGCAGGCCTACGGTAAGGGAATCCACGGGAGGCATAACGACGATACAACGGGGATCATCAACTGGTTTCTCAATCAGTATAGAAAGATCCTGAGAGAGGATTTTGGCAGAAGGATGGAGTAGGAAAGATGACAGGGGAAAAATGGACGGTTTACTGGAATGAATATTCTTCCAACACCTATCTGTATGGATCGGAGATCATTTATCATGCGAAGGATGACGTGGAATTCAAAAATGTGCTGATGGCTCCCGGGACGGTGATTAAACAGTGGTATTCCAAGACGTATTATCAGATGCAGAGGATCGAGCCTGCGCTGCCGATGATCGACGGGGAAGGCCGTTACCAGGTGACAGTGCATATTGACTGCCCGGAGGATGAGACGTGGCTGATCCAGCTGATCTTCTGCGACAAATATGACGCGGAGGCAGGGAGAGTCGCCATTCGGGATGAAGTGTCGTATTTCCAGTGTCCTCTGAGGACATACAGCTACAGGATGCAGTTGATGAACGGCGGGCTGACCCGGTTTCATTTTCATGACATTGAGATTCAGGAAGTCGAGTATGAGGCAGAAGAAGAGGAAGCTAAGAAAACTATATAAGATCCTGCGCAGGGTCAGAAGCCATGGAGAGCGGATGGCCGGGCTGTCGGATGCTGAACTGGCCCACCTGACCGTGGAATTTAAGGAGAGGCTGGCCGGAGGGGAAACGCTGGATGATATCCTGCCGGAGGCATTTGCCGCAATCTGCGAGGCGGATACCCGGGTTCTGGGGATGGCCCCTTTTGACGTGCAGGTGCTGGGAGGGATCGCGCTGCATCAGGGATGCCTTGCGGAGATGAATACCGGTGAGGGAAAAACGCTGGTGGCAACCATGCCTCTGTATCTGAACGCGCTGACAGGGAAGAGCAATATCCTGGTGACGGCAAATGGATATCTGGCCGCCCGGGACGCGGAGGAAATGGGCACGGTATACCGCTTCATGGGTCTGACCGTTGCTTCCGGTGTTCCGGCAAAGGGACAGAAGGAATTCGGGACCGCGGAGAAGAAAGAGGTATATGCGGCGGATATTGTATATACGACTCATGGATCACTAGGGTTTGACTATCTGATCGATAATCTGGCAAAAAAATCGGAGGACCGTTTCCTGCGGGAATTTTATTATGTGATCATTGATGAAGCGGATTCTGTACTGCTGGATGCCGCCCAGACTCCGCTGATCATCTCGGCTTCGCCCAGGGTGCAGTCGAACCTGTATGCAGTGGCGGATCTTTTTGTGACCACACTGGTGGAAGAGCGGGACTATATGCTGGAAGACGGGTGCGTATGGTTCACGGAGGAAGGGATCCAATATGCGGAAACATTTTTCCAGATCGATAACTTTTACGGCAGGGAGCATTTTGAGATCAACCGTCATGTGATACTGGCGCTCCGGGCGCATAAGCTGCATGAGAAGGGGGAGCACTATATCGTATCCCGGGACAGGAAGCTGCTGCTGATGGACGGCAGCACCGGGCGCTCCCTGGACGGCATGAAGCTTCGGGGAGGACAGCATCAGGCGCTGGAGGCCAAGGAAGGAGTGCCGCTGACCCAGGAGAGCCGTGCGGTTGCGGTGGTGACCTTTCAGAATCTGTTTCTGATGTTTCCCAAGCTGGCAGGCATGAGCGGTACACTTGCGGATGCGTCCGAGGAGCTGCGGGATGTGTACGGCGTGAAGGTGGTGGTGATTCCGACCAACCGTCCCAGGAAGAGGAAGGACCTGCCGGATCGTTATTTCCCAAATTCGGACCGGCAGGTGGAGGCAGCGTCCATGACGGCTCTGGAGATACACCGGACCGGGCGTCCGGTTCTGATCGTGGCGGCGAATATTGAGAATACGGAACGGGTATCGAAGATATTTATGAAAGAGAAAATTCCTCATAATGTGCTGAATGCAAACAATGCCTACTGGGAGGCCCAGATCGTCAAGGAGGCAGGACAGCGAAGCGCGGTGACTGTGGCAACGACCATGGCAGGCAGGGGAACGGATATCAAGCTCGGAGAAGGCGTAGAAGAGCTGGGAGGCCTTGCGGTGATCGGCATCGGGCGGATGGCCAATGTGAGGATGGAGCGTCAGGCCAGGGGGCGCGCCGGCAGACAGGGGGACGCGGGAACCAGCCAGTTTTTTGTGTCTCTGGAGGACGACCTGATGGGGGAGAACCCCTCTCTGGAAAAATATATAGAAGAGAAAAGGCGGATCCGGAAGCGGAAGCTGAAAAAGATGATCAACAAGACCCAGACCTCGGGTGAGGAGGGCTCTGTTATGGCAAGGAAAAATGCCGTGATCTATGATAAGGTGATCCAGCGGCAGAGAGGGCTGATCTATGCTACGAGAGATAAGCTGCTGGAAGGGGAGGAGCTGCCTGTGGATATGATCCTGAATATGGCAGACGGAAATATACAGAGATTTCTGGATTCCCATAAAAATCTGGATAGGCGTACGCTGAACCGGTATATTCTGGACAATATTTCTTATCAGCTGGATCAGGAAGGAGCGGAACTGGATATCAAGGACCGGGAGGCTGTAGAGCGGTATCTGACCGGGAAGGTGCGGCAGGTGATGCAGGAACAGGAAAGGAAGGTCGGCAGCGCGGAGCGGATGAATGAATTTATACGTGTGGCTGTGCTGAATGCGGTGGATAACGGCTGGGTGGAGCAGGTGGATTATATGCAGCAGCTCCAGGCGGCGGTATCGGGAAGGTCGTTTGCACAGAGGAATCTGCTGTTTGAATATCAGAATGAATCCTTTGAATCGTTCCGGGAGATGGAAGGGACGGTTTATGGGAACGCGATGCGGGGGATCCTGCTCAGTGATATCTATCTGGATGAGAAAGGGAATCTGCATATATTGTTTCCGTGAGGGGAATGTTAATACAAAATTGGAAGGAGCGCTATATGAATACATACATCACCCGTGTCAATGGATTATCTTTTGGCGATCCCAGGCAGTATAGGCAGTATATGGTATCTGAAGCAGCCATTCAATTGGGATGCAGAGAAATGGGGATATACTGTTATGACTGGAAAGATGAACCGGAGGTAAGTCTGGATTCGAGGATGGACGGAATCATCGCGGGAATCAATGCGGAAGATCTGGTAATCTGTCAGTTTCCTACGGGAAACGGATTGCGATTTGAGTGGTCATTGGTGAATCATCTGAAAATGTATAAGAGCCGGATTGCAATTTTCGTACAGGAAGGAAATCTGCACAGGATTCTGGAGACCATCAGACTTTATGAACAGGCGGAGGTGTTGATCGTGCAGTCTCTGGCGATGCGTCAGTTTCTGCTGGACAATGGCATCCGGGCGAACATGAGATTTGTGATTCAGGATATGTGGGATGATACGGATGAGATGCGGACTTTTTGTGCGGGTGAAAAGAGGGAGAAAACGTCCTTGGAGATGCTGAGTGGGAAATTCGGTATTGTATGGTATCAGGATGAAGACGAGCGCAGAAATATGGAATGTAATATTTCTTTCGCGCTTGCGGAAGCACTTGCAGCTGGAATCCCGGTTGTTGTTCCAACGGGGATTGCGAACCAGACCCTGCTGGAAGAGAACGGGGTTGCGCTGGCGGCGGAATCATTGGACGAGGCCGTTGCAGTCATTGAAGGAATGAAAGAAACCAGATATCAGGAATATGTCCGAAATGTGCAGCGCTTTGCGCCGGCCCTGCGAAAAGGTTGCTATACGAAGAAATGCCTGACAGAGGCGATACTGGCTTTTTACAAAAAGGATGCAGGATTGGCATCCATACCGGCAAGGGAATATCAGTTGTGTAAATGTATATTTGATTTTGCGGTACTGCAGGACTCTTACGGCGGAAATCTGGCACTGTCCTGGAGCTTTCAGGGGGAGGCGGACGGATTTTTCATCTATGGCGTATCAGGAAAGCTGTTAGATCGAACGGAAAACATACATCAGCATTATTGGCTCATTGAAAAAGGAATAGACCATAAAGCAGAAGAAGAGGGCTTTATCATAAAGGCATATGTGGAAACGAAGAAGGGGAGGCTGATTACAGCGGAATCGGAGCCGGTATTTCCGCATAAGAGCCGATATGAAAGGCCGGAGGTGAGTTTGATCATACCTGCTTATAATGCGGAGAATCATATTGCCAGAAGCATGGACAATGCGTTGGCACAGTCATTTCCGGATCTGGAGATTATTGCGGTGGATGACGGCAGCAAAGATCGGACTTCGGAGATTTTGGACTGGTATGGGGAGCACTATTCCAATGTGACGGTCATCCATCAAGAGAATGGATATGTTTCCGAGGCACGCAATACGGGAATCAGGCGTGCGGGGGGAAGCTATATCTGTTTTCTGGACAGTGATGATATGGTGCGTCCAGATATGGTTCAGCGGATGTATGATTCCATCAGGAAGAATCACTGTGATGTTGCAGTGGCTTCGGCATACCAGATCACCAACAGAGGATACGAGGTTTTGCTGAAATATCCGATGGAAGAGGACAGGGCGGTAACGACAGAGGATTTTTTTAAAAACTATTATCTGAAAGAATGCGGATATGGGACGATTGTCGTCTGTAAACTGTATCGGGCGTCACTTGTGAAAGAGCATCTGTTTCCGAAGCTGGCTTATGAGGACGAAGCGTGGACTCCGGTCGTTCTGTCATATGCGGACAGAATCTGCTATCTGAATGGGCTGTTTTATGAGTATGACAGACTGATTGATGATTCAATTGTCCATAAAAGAACGGAAAAATCCAAAGAGGAGATTCGTATAGACGCGCGGAAGGCAAACCGGCATTTCCTGATCCATGGAAATCCTGAAAGATTTGAGCTGCTGAAGGAACTGGCCAGGAAGCATGGACAGGATTGGGAAGAATTGATGCAGGAATCGGATTAGAAAGAACAGGGGGGACAGGAAGTGGCTATTTATGTATTCAGCCTTTTGGTGGGATATGCGCCCAACGGAGTAGACTACGCGCAGGGATACCGTGCAAAAATATTCAGCAAATTGTCCTGTCCGGTTCGGTATCTATTTGCTGAATTGCCCGGGAGACAGGATATTGGTTTTTATAAAAAGCTTGGGATTCCGGAAGAGGACATGTTCAGTATGTATCATTCCTTATTGGATCATACGACTTTGCGGCCGACTGTGAAAGCAAAGGATAAGCTGGCGGAATTGATGGACAGCCTGCAGATTGCCGATGCGGATCATCAGGGTTCGGAAATACGGCTGGTGAAGGAGGGGCAGGCTGTCGCCACGCTGGTACTGGTGCCGGATGACAGGGAGCATTTATTGTGTGTGCATTATTTTGAAGAGGGGAAGCTGGTACGTACGGAAAATTATACAGACCAGATTGCCTGTACGGATTATTATCAGACTGCGGCATCGGACCATGGACTTTATGCCAAAAGGACGAGAAGGGCTTATTATCACAGAGATGGTTCGGTGGCTTATGAACAGATTTTTGCCGGAGAAAAATCCTGGTACCTGTTTCCAGATGGGAGAGTTCTCACAAAGACCGGATTGATTGAAGAGTTTATGAAAAAGCTGGATTTGTCGGAGGAGGATATTATTCTGATAGATCGGTTTGCGCAATTTGATTATGTGCAGCCGTTGTTCCAACAGAGGCAAAAGGCACGGGTGATCGCGGTGATGCATGCGGGACATTATTTCGAAGAGGGGGAAAGCTCTTATACCGTAAATTTTAATCAGGATTATAATTACCTGTTTAAATATTCCGGGATGTTGGATGCTATTGTGGTGTCTACACAGCAGCAAAAGGATGAACTGACGGAAAAGCTTTTGGAATACCGATGTATTGTTCCGGACATCCGGGTCATACCTGCAGGCAGCGTGGAACGGCTGCGGTATCCGGACAGGGGGCGGAAGCCTGGCTCTATGCTGTCGGTGTCGCGGGTCCAATGGCACAAGAAGCTGCATTGGCTGGTAATGGCGGCTGTAAAAGCACATCAGAGGAATGAGAACATTTCCCTGGATATCTACGGAAGCGGGAGCGGCGACTATATCAATCTGATGAAGGGCATGGTGGAAAAGTATCAGGCGCAGTCTTATATCCGGTTTATGGGGCATCAGGATGTGACAGAGGTTTATAAGAATTATGAAGTGTTTTTGACTGCGTCAACCTTTGAAACGCTGGGGCTTTCTATTCTGGAAGCAATTTCCTCCGGCGCGGCGGTGATCGGGCTGGATGTGAAATATGGAAGCCGGCTGCTGGTTCATCCGGGGGAGAATGGATATCTGATTGACTTTGAGTCGGGCAGGGTTGAGGAAGAGAAGATTGTGGATCGTCTGGCGGAGAAGATGATTGAAATTTTTGCCGATCAGGAAAGGCTGGGGAGATTTCATGAATGTTCTTATGAAATTTCCAGCAAATTTACGGTTCAAGAGGTAGAAGACAACTGGAAAAAAATAGTGCAGGAAGTTTGGGGTAAAGAAAAAGTGATATCAGAGTCTCTTATGTCTGGAAGTGTATCAAACAACTTCATGTATGCTCATAGAAAATTGCCAAAAAATTTCCGGCATAGATGGTGGAAGAAGTCCAGGAGATAATATTGTGGAAATTGCTGTGTAGGAAAAGGAGCAGATCAATATGATTTATAGTTTTCATCATTATAATTATTGGGTGAAAGGTGGAGTAGAAACAGGCCTGGCTTATCGAGCAAAGATATTCCGTAATCTGGGATTGGATGCCAAATTTGTTTTTGCAACTACTTTCCAGGAACATAATATATGGAATGAAATACAGATATTGGGATTTAAAGATTCAGAAGTTATCTGGATGTATGATTTTTTTTCAGATTGCAATCCATCCGTTGTCACATTTACATTGGAACAATTGGAAAAAACATTTTCAGATGAAAACTATATTTTTTCGAGAGATAAAGACATTGTAAAGTATCAATTTCCGGATTTAAACGTTTATTATATAGTCTATATGATGGATGAAAAAAGCAATCTTGTCCACAGGACTGCTATGATTTCTAATGGCTATATGGTGCGAAAGGATTACTATACATATTGCAGGATTTATTCGGAATATTATATTCCTGTAGATAGGCAGGCACGCCTGTACCTGCGGCGTTTTTTCAATGAAGATGGAAGTACGGCGTATGAAGAAATTATTGATGGAGACGTGGTAACATATAAATTTCCAGATCGAATGATTTACTCAAGAGAAGAATTGGTTGGGTATATGATGTCTGGTCTACATCTTAGAGAAAATGATACAGTTTTAATAGATGGGGAATGGGGATTTATAGACCGGGAAGCTTTTTTACAGAATGCATCTCCTGCAAAGACAGGAGTCATTATACATACAGATCATTTTGTATACAGTGATGAGGAACATATTCTATGGTATAACTGGTTTGAGTATATTTTTTCACATCCAGAAAAAGTTGATTTTTATATCACAAATACAGAGGCTCAAAGTAGACTGCTCAGAGAACAATTTTGTAGATATAAAGGACAGAATGTTCAAGTAGAGGCTGTTCCTGTAGCCTGTCTGGATGAATTACGAATACCCAAAAATGGAAGAAAAAGGCATTCTCTTATTACAGCAGGGCGGCTCCATAGTGATAAGCATACGGATATGATAATTGAAGCAGTTGTAATGGCGCAAAAAGAAATACCGGATCTTACTTTAGATATTTATGGAGAAGGAGCGAGGGAAGAAGAATTACAGGCACTGATTCATAAACTTAATTGCGAAACCTATATACATATATGTGGTTTTCAGAAGTTGGATGAGGTTTATCAGAATTATGAAGCATATATTTCAGCATCTTATGGGGAAACTTTTGGAATAACGTTACTTGAAGCAGTCGGATCGGGACTGTCTATTGTCGGATTTGATATCCCCTATGGAATGCAGGCTTTCGTAGATGAAGGGGAAAATGGTTTTAAGACCTCACATCTTTCCGCTGGAGCATTGTCCGATTGTATTATTCGTCTTTTTACACAGGCAGATATGGATGCTTTTCAGAAACATTCCTACGAAAAGGCAAGAGATTATTTGACAGCTGAAGTGGAAAAGAAGTGGAAGGGGGTACTACTATGAAGATTCATATTACGAATTTGTATGGAATAGGGGGAACGGTGGGGAATGCCCAGCAAATGGTGGCAAATATTGCGAAGAAGGAGCTGCATTATAATGAATTGGGGATATACAGGTATGCCATGCAGTCAGATACACCAGATATGCTGCGGACACGCTTGGATGGAATCATTGCTTCTGTCAGCCATGGCGATATTATAATCTTTCAGGTGCCTACATGGAACGGTATTCGGTTTGATTAAGTTTTTGAAGAGCATCTTCGCGGCTATAGAGGGTTG
>CATLCV010000158.1 GCA_949893755.1 uncultured Lachnospiraceae bacterium
CAGAGCGATGCAATTTTAAAGCCTTCTCCAAATTTTCCGGCTGTATAAGGGGATTCGGCGGTTCCTTTCGCAGACGCACCGATATACTTCAGCCATTCAACGCTGAATCCCTTTTGACTTTCAAGCCGCAGCAGTTTCCGACTTTCATCATATTCCGTATGGAATCCAATTGAAAAATTCTCCGGTCCCAGCACATCGTAAAAATTCTGAATATAGTCTTCCATGATATGCTCCACGCTCCATGCGATCGGATATGTCATAACAAGATTGAGTTTTATGGTGGTAGTTTTATTCATTTTCAAGCTTCTCCTGTCTGTGATCAGGTATTCCATTGTTCGGCATACTTCGCGACGATATGCCGTGACTGATAGAGAATTGCGCCAATATCCGTAAGTACGGCGTTTGAACGAACGCTTTTTTCTGTACCGTAAGAGCGTACACATGCATCCAAATATTTCAGCAGCGTCTTTTGAAAAACTGCCTTCGGTGATAAATCGTCAGCCTCTAATACAACCGCGCTTACGCGATATCTGATATGATTCTTTTTATTCTTTTTCAAAAAGATCTTCTCTGTCTGTGTCTCCACATGGGAGGAAACGCCGTACTCCGCATAGGTTGATCTTTTATGTTCCTTCGTATTACAGACTGCGGTACGGATAAGGACTTCGGGAAAATTATCAGCAGAGAGATACCTGGCCAATAGGGCCTGCGCGCATTTCCTCAGCAACTCCAAATACCTCACTTCTTCGGGGCAGGGGCCTCTGTATAATGTCTCCTTCTTTTCCAGATATTCGGCAAGAACCGAGGGAACACCAAGCAAACGAAAGATTGGATTTACCAGACGCCGCTTCTTTCCATTCCTGTTTTTTTCATCAAACCAGTTTTTGGCTTCACGCAACAGACGGTTCTTTCCATAGTCAATTGATATGCGTTCAATATACGCATAGTCATTTGGCGGATATTCCGCTGCAAATTGTTTTGCTGTTTCCGTTTCAGAACTTACATTTCTGACCAATTGGCAAATCACATAATACCACGTATGCAGATCCGCGACATTCTCTTTTTTAAATTTAGGTGTTTCTTTCCATAGGGCTTTCATCTGCTTCAGCAGCCTGAGAGACGCCCCAGGACTTAACTGGATTGCCAGCTGATATACGGCGTCAATGATTACAGCTTCAGAAAAAATTTCCCGTGAACGGTCGCTTTCAAAATCATGTCGTTTTTCTGTCAAATGAATGACTGCCGGAAAAGGGAGACGTCCTCTGGCAACATATTTATAGTAGAGAACTCCGGGAATGGCCTCCTGGTCTGCGCATGGAACCGGTACATCGGATCTGTCATACAGAGCATAACTGTCCGTGCATTCAATCCTGGTGCCAAACAAAATATTTTCCGGATAATAAAATTCCAGCAGTGCTTCTTCTGCAAATCGGATATTTTCTTCTGAGTCTGGTATCCCGTACAACTCGAGCGTTGTAAAGCCGTCATCCTTGCGCTCTTCCATGCGGTATCCAAACATCCGGATCCTCCGTCCGTCTATTTTCTCCATATATTCACATGGATACAGTCTCCAGTTCCCGGAAGACATGACTGCGTTCCCTCCCAGCTTCACCAGGCAGAGCAGTGCAATCTTAAAACCTTCGCCGTATTTCCCGGCGTATCCGCTTTTTCCGGTTTTTGTACTGCCTCCAATATATGAAAGCCATTCATAGGAAAAAGCATGACCGAATGTCTGCATTTTTATATGGAGAGAAGTACCCTTTCGGGCACAGGGCAGCGGAACAGATTTTTCTTTCAGTATTTTCCATTCATATTGAAATTCATCTGCAAAATGTTCATAACCGACACTGTCATAAAAATTCTGTACAAAATCCCTTATGATACGATGTACGTTCCAATGCACACGGTAATCCATGGCAATTCCGAGAGGAATCAGGGTTTGCTTTACAGCGTTTTTATCATTATATGTATTTGTATTCACTTTCTCTGACAATCCTCCTTGCAATTGCTGACGCAGATAATTCAGGATATTTTTCTATAAATGAAATAATATCCGCCCAACATTCCTCCTGAAATCCCAGACAATTCAAAATTATTTTTTCCTCTTTTACCCATTTTTCTTTAATGAGGCACCCGTCATTATCATAACAGCTGTGACAGCCCTCTGCGGATCCGGGGTGCTCCGCAATATATTTTCTGTGCTTTTTTTCCTGGGACTTTTTATAGCGTTCCCAGCGTTCCTCTGACAGATATGTCTTAATACTTTTCACCATTCCGGTAAGAAATTGAAAAGAAGACTTTGACATGCCGATTTCAAAACCTTTCTGGTAGCTTTCGTCATATAAGCTTCTGTGAACCTGTTCAAGCATCGGATGATCACTCCTTTAAAATAAATTTATACGGCATACTTATTTTAAAGGTGCTGGTTTCATTTGTCATTGAACCTGTAGTTCAATGTGTCGGTATTTGTGCTTGACGAATGCATAAAAATTTCTTATGATTTTAATAACAGAAAAGCATGGTTTACAAGGGTCTATACAACATAATGGTCTGACGGAATGAAGGAAGAGAAAATCAAGATGGAATTTACGGAGGGACAAATGAAAATTTTAGAGGTTACGGAGAGAACGCCGTCACTGTTAGAACAGTTAATTATTGTATGGGAGAGATCCGTAAAGGCAACGCACCTGTTTTTATCAGAGATTGAAGTGGAAGAGATCAAAACGTATATTCCGCAGGCATTGAATGGGATTCCGCATTTGATCATTGCCAAAGATGAGAACAATTGTCCTGTCGCGTTTATGGGGATTGAGGAACAAAAACTGGAAATGCTTTTTATTTCGCCCGAAGAACGGGGAAAGGGACTGGGGAGAAAGCTGCTCCGGTACGGGATTGAAAACTACGCAGTCAACGAATTGGCCGTCAATGAGCAGAACCCGCTTGCGAAAGGTTTTTATGAGCATATGGGTTTTCAGGTTTATAAACGAACGGATCATGACGAGCAAGGCAATCCCTATCCGCTTTTATACATGAAATTAAAATGAGCTTAGGAATTCTATGGTGCATTTTGTAGAAACAGGGATTTAGCTTTTGGCACAATCGGACAGGAGGAGGTTAAGGTGAAAGAATTTCATGTGACAGGTACGTGTAATCCAGACCGGCATTATATGGTGGACATCAGCGGCCGGATAGAGCAGATCACCAGAGATTATATCGACAAAGGAAAATATTTTACTATCAATAGAGCAAGGCAGTATGGAAAGACAACACTGATGTTTTTATTGCGGAGATATCTGCTGGAGAAATACATTGTCATATCGATCAGCTTTGAGGCGGCAGATGAACTGTTTGTTTCTTCTTGTGCACTGGCCGCCGGATTACAGCGGAGTATCGGCCGTCAGCTTCGGATGCAGGAGGTGCCGGAGGCGATTGTAAAAGGATGGGAAGCACCCATTTCAAAAGAATTTCCATTTGATGATTTCAGTGAGCGGATCTCGCAGCTCTGTCTGCAGTGCGGCAGGAAGGTTGTTCTTATGATAGATGAGGTTGATAAAAATTCTGACAATCAGATTTTTTTGGGATTTCTTGGACTGCTGCGGACCAAATATCTGGCACAGGCCGGCGGAATGGATCAGACCTTTCAATCTGTTATCCTGGCAAGTGTCTGTGACATCAAAAATCTTAAGTTAAAGCTTCGTCCGGATGAAGAGGCAAAGTACAACAGCCCGTGGAACATCGCAGAAGACTTCAATATCGACCTTGGCTTTTATCCGCAGGATATTGCCGGAATGCTGACGGAATATGAAGCAGACTGTTCCACAGGGATGGATATTGCAGCGATCAGTCAGTTGATCTATGACTATACCGGCGGTTATCCCTACATGGTATCCAGAATCTGTAAGCTGCTTGATGAGCGGATTGCAGGGCATACAGATTTTCCGGAAAAAAAAGACGCATGGACAGACGAGGGGATATTAGAGGCGGTGCGGCTGTTCTTAAAGGAACCGAATACGTTGTTTGATGATATGGTGAAGAAACTCTCTGACCATCCTGAGTTGAAGAGCATGCTGCAGGATATTTTATTTCGTGGTATTCGCTACTCGTATGAAATTCATAATCCAAGCATCAACGTCGGCATCATGTTTGGCTTTATCAGGGAACGGGATAATTCTGTGGTGATCGCAAACCGGCTCTTCGAGACAAAAATGTATAACCTCTTTCTTTCCGAGGCAGAGTTGGATGGAGAGCAGCGCAGCAATCCGGCACCGGTCCGCAATCAGTTTGTTGTTCACGGAATGCTTCAAATGCGGCTTGTAATGGAAAAATTTTATGAACATTACGAAGAAATATTAAAAAACAGCAGCGACAAGTTTATAGAAGAGGAAGGCAGACGTATTTTTCTGATGTACCTGAGACCGATCATTAATGGATCAGGAAATTATTATATCGAGGCGCAGACACGGGATCACACCAGGACGGATGTTATTGTTGATTACAAGTCCCAGCGCTTTATTATTGAAATGAAGCTTTGGAGAGGGAATGCTTACAACGAACGCGGGGAAAAGCAGTTGTTTGAGTATCTGGATTTCTATAAAAAAGATACCGGATATCTGTTGAGCTTTAATTTCAACAAAAAGAAACAGACTGGAATAAAAGAGATTCTGTTGGATGGGAAAAGAATTGTGGAAATTGTTGTCTGAGTGGCTAGACTAAGAACTAAAAAAAGCAGGAGATTATCGAGTCTCCTGCTTTTCTATTTATTCCACCGTCTCAATCGAATCCACAATACTCATCTTTCCAATCCCATACAGCGGCACGGCAGTCGCCGCCAGACACGCCGCCACGGACACGGCCGCTGCTTCCAGGATTGCCGCCGCAGGCACAGCCGTGAACTGCAGCGTATCGGTGGCCGCGGCCCTGACGAAGATCGTGCAGATATACCCGCACACCCCGCCGATCACCGAAGCGATCAACCCATAATAAGCCCCTTCCCACAAAAAGGTCTGATACAGGCTCCGGCTGCTCATCCCGACCGCACGCTGCATCCCGATCTCATGGATGCGGGTATGGATATTGGTGTAAACGGTATTGATGATATTCAGGATCCCGATCAGCCCGATGAACAGGATCAGTCCCCAGCAGAGCAGACGGATCTGCTCAAAGCTCTCTGCCAGCTGCGCGTCTGCCTCCCGGAAAGACAGCCAGTGGGTTCCCGGATTCTCCGCGCACCAGCCATCCAGCCATTTTTCAAAGGCTTTGGCATCCGCATCTTCTGCCAGGGTGGGATAGACAATCGAAAACTGTCCGTTTCCCACCAGACGTTCATACATCGAATCCGCAGTCACAACCTGAATGCCGTTGGTGAATCCATTGGCGTCCGTTAAAGCATTATCCAGGATTCCGGCGATCCGAAGAGACGTCCCATTTACTGTGATCCTGTCACCTTTCTGAAACTCCGTATGCTCCACCTCGTGCCCTTCGGCGGCAAATGCAATGGGATTTTTTACAAGGCATGCCTTGCCGTTTTGCAGATCCTCCAGATCCGCTTCCGACATTCCGGAAGCCATCGCTTCCAGGCGGTCCGGATCTACGGTTCCAAGCTGAAATGTTTCACTGGGGCCCGGGGTAAAATCCAGATCCACCGGAAATACGCCCTCTTCATCCTGTGAGTAAACGGTCAGCTTTGTAGCAGAAAGCCCGGATACCATTTCCTGACCTTTGAGCTGCTCCACAGCCTCCGGAGAAATACCGCCGTTTTCATTGGATATGGAATAATCTCCCATGTGCATATCCTGCACGTCCTGGCTGGCATCCAGCAGGCCGCTGAAGCTCTGCAGGGCAACGAAAACGGTGATGCTCATGACAATGGACAAAATGGTGATCACCGTGCGGCCGGGGTTTCGCCGGAGATTGAGCCGTGCGTAAAATGCTTCAAAATTGCGGATTTTTTTCTGCTTCCTGCGGCGCCGTCGGATCTTTACAGTCTGCCCGCTCATGGCCGCTGTCGGAGACACATGGGATGCGTACCGGGCAGAAGGAAATGCGGCCAGTACGGCAAAAAGCAGCGTGACAAAGATGCTCAGGAGCATGGGCAGGGGACCGCCGGTTCTGCTGCCTGCGACCATAGCATTTAATTCCTGCGTATTTTCAGCCAGAAACAGATCCGGGTTCAGCATTCCCAGCGCCGCGGTCAGAATCCCTTTTGCCGAAAGACTTCCCAGCGCCAGCCCCAGCGGAAGGCCGATCCCGCAGAGGATCAGGAGCTGTACGGTCACCAGAAGATAGAGCTGTTTCTGCTCGCTGCCGATCGCCCGGAGCGTGCCGTATTCGCGGATGCGTTTCGTGACGGCCACCCGCAGGATATTGTAGATCACCAGACCGGCAGCCAGCAGGATCAGCACACCCACCAGCACGCATGCCGCCGCCATGAACGGAAAACCATTTCCGGTATCTGCATCCGATTTTTCCTCATAGGAAATGCCCAGCGCATCCAGAAGGATCCAGTTGTATTGGATATCGTCTTCCGGCACCTGCAGCTCTTCGGCCAACTCCCATATAATGGATTGAAAGTGTTCCCGGCTCTTCGTCTTAAAATCCGTGGAATACAGGAAATACCGTTCCGGAAGCAGCTTTTCCGCTGATCCCTGACCGATCACTCCATTCAGTGTTCCGCTTATATAGCCGATATAGTGATCTTCCAGGATTCCGGTCAGTACGAAATCCGCGGTATACTCATAAGGAGGCTGAGTGTCCGTTTTCAAGCCCACGCTGACGGGCAGCGTGACGGTATCACCCAGACGGATGCTGCCAGGGGACGCATCGGTATCTGCCGGGTTGATGGTGCCGGGGGACGCATCGGTATCTGCCGGGTTGGCGCTGCCGGAGGATGCGTTGGTATCTGCCGGGCGGCTGCTCTGTGATGTGCCGTTATTTTCTTCGTCGCCGATTTGCGATACGTCAGAAGCTTTGCTGTCTATATCGAACCCCAGATACCGCAGCGCTTCTCCGGAGAGCGCGATCTCGCCTGCTTTCTCCGGAAGCCGGCCCTCCTTCAGTGCTCCGACGGAAGGATATGCCCGCAGTCCATTGTCATGATATTCCCGAAGAGAAAGGGTCAGGCTGCTGTTTTTCAGAGGGACGGATCCCAGAAAGATCCAGCTGCCCACATCTTCCAGGCGGGAATCCGACAAAAGGGCCTGATGCTGTGATTCATTCAGTTGATGGAACGTGGCATAACGATCCCCGTTCAGACCGGCCGCCTGGTCCTCGCGCATCGTCTGCAGAATGCCGATGGACTGCCCCATGGCGGAGGTCGCGGCGGCAGACAGGATCACGGCGATGAGGATCAGGACAGAGGTGACCTTCTGGGCCTTCAATTCTTTCCATGCCAATGCTAAATAAGATTTCATGCCGCATTCACCTCCGAAAGTACCCCGTCCACGATCATAAACCGGCGCTCGGCCATCTGTGCGATCCGTTTATCGTGGGTAATGATCACCAGCGTTTTTCCCATGCTCCGCCAGATATTTTTCAGCAGCTCCATGACTTCGCCGCCGCTTCGGCTGTCCAGGTTGCCGGTAGGTTCATCCGCAAAGATGATATCCGGTTTGGCGATCAGGGCGCGTGCGATGGCGGTCCGCTGCTGCTGTCCTCCGGAAAGCTCATGAGGCAGATGGGTGAGCCGCTCCCGGATTCCCAGCAGTTCCGTAAGCTGATCCAAATATGTTTCATCCGGCTGCTTTTTGTCCAGAAGCAGGGGCATGATGATATTTTCTCTCGCGGTCAGGACAGGAAGCAGATTGAACTGCTGAAAAATAAAGCCGATACGCTGCCGCCGGAACGCGGACAGCTCCCGGTCCCGAAGCCCGTAGATGTCCCTGCCGTCATAGACGAGACTGCCGGAGGTGGGCCGGTCCAGCCCGGACAGCAGATGGAGCAGGGTGCTCTTGCCGCTTCCGGATGGCCCCATGATAGAAATGAAATCTCCCGAGGCAATCTCCAGGCAGGCACGATCCAGCGCCGTGACCTTTCCTCCGCCGGTTCCGTAGATCTTTGATAATTCCTTTGCTTCGATATTCATAAAAATAACACTCTCCTTTTTGTCTGGTTTGACAGCAAAAGCTGCCTGGCCGGAAGGGACAGGGAATCTGCCTTCCGATGATGACATAAGAAGAGTGTATCTGGTAAATCTCAAGAAACGCTCAAGGTTTTGGAACTTTATTCTATTTTGAAAAATGCGGCTGCCTTTGCGCCGGAGCCTTCGATATTTTCCAATGTCAGCTTCCCGCCGTGCTTCAGGCATATGGTCTGGCAGCTATACAGTCCCATCCCGAAATGAGCGCCATTTTCTGCTGAGACTTTGGAAGGCTTTGCATCGTCCATGATCGTTTCGGAACATGCTGTGCATTCCGCTGCCTTTCTGGAATATGTTGTGTATTGTTTGACTTTGCCAAATGGTTTCGGCCCGTTCCGCAGCAATTCGTCAGGAAATCCAGGACCGTCATCCATTACGGACAGCAGTAAAAAGGAATCTGCAATTTCCAACCCGATCATCAGCTCACGCTCTGCAAAACGCGCCCCATTTGCAATCAGATTTTCCGCAACCGTCATAAATAATCCGTGGTCGATTGCCACGGCCGCTGTCTGAATCGCTGCCCTCTCAGCCGCCTCCGCCTCAACCGTTGCCTTCCCAGCTGCCTTCGTCTCAACCGCTGCCTTTCCAGCTGCCGCTGTCTCAATCACTGACGTATCTATCCCGGCTGTTTCAGTTTCCACAGCCTTCATACCCACGGACCCAATCCCGTGCATTGTGATTCGGCAGAAAAGCCCAGGCGCGAGCAGCCGTGCCGTATCCTCCAGTTCCCGATACAGCAGATCGCATGCAATCATTTTTCTTTGCACAGGCACCTGCTCCAGCCGCTGGATGCTGCTCATACTCTCGATATACTGCTCAATACGGAGCGTATAATCCTCCAGCCGGCCGATGGTCTGCTCATCACAGATTCCCTTCCGCAGCAGCTTGGCGGTTCCCTTTAAAACCGTGACCGGATTGCGCAGGTCATGTGCAAAGGCGGCATTCAGCCGTTTCCGTTCCTCGGCCTGTCGCCAAAGCGTCTGGTTATTGGCCAGCAGGGTTTCCCGCATTTTCTCAAATGCCCCGCAGAGCTGACTCAGTTCATCCTGGCCGGAGGGCATTGGGATCACAAAATCCAGGTCATCCTGCATAATACGCTCCGTACTGCTTTTCAGGATATGCAGAGGTTCTTTCAGCTTGGTTCGATAGAACAGTGTGGAAGTCAGCAGGATCACAAGCGTGAAGATCAGGATTGGCAGGGCAATCTGCAGGACTCCCAGCAGAGAGCCGACAGCCTGGGACCAGGCAGGCGGAGCAGACGCCTCCGGATGTATAATGGTGACCGACGGATCTGAACTGATCTCTATGGAGGCGGTGGCCTGCGGAAGCGTCTGGATCAACCGGTTGCATCCGATAAAGACACCGATGGAAAGAAGGGACGCCAGAAGCAGACCGAAAAACATCATCGCAAATAATGCATTTTTTAAACGCATCCGCTTTATCCAACCCATTTGTAGCCCACCCCCCAGACTGTCTCGATATAGCTGTCAGGCGAAGCGCCGGAAAGCTTGGCGCGGATCTTCCGGATATGTTCCATGATCGTATCGCTGCTTCCGCCGCCGTCCAGCCCCCAGACAAGCTCATAGATCCTCTCCCGGTCAAAAACCTGTCCGGCATTCATGGAGAGCAGCTCAATAATGTCAAATTCACGTTTGGAGAACGAAATATTTTCCCCGTCCAGATGTACGGTCCGGGCGGAATAGTCGATGGACAGATTCCCGAAAAAACGCACCGCCGCATTGCCCTGCCGCCGCTGCTCCCTCCGCAGATGCGCGGCGATCCGGGCGCCGAGCTCATCCAGGTCAAAGGGCTTTACGATATAGTCGTCGGCTCCGGCCTGGAAACCGATGATCTTATCCGAGGACTCAATACGCGCCGTCAAAAATAAGACCGGACAGCTGACGTACTCCCGGATCTGCTGGCAGACCGCGAGCCCGTCCATCTCCGGCATATTGATGTCAAGCAGGATCAGATCCGGCCGGGCGGAGACCTTTTCCAGGGCCTCCCGTCCGCTGTACGCAGTCAGGATATCGTATTCTGATTGAAAATAACTCCGGATCATATCCACGATGCCGGGTTCGTCATCTACGATTAAAAGTTTTGGTCTCATGATAATGCTCAACTCCAATCAGCATTCAACCGCACAGATGGATAGTTTGCGGCAGTTCGACAGTTCATTTTGGAAAATGCAGCGTATTCCAGACCGGCGGGCTGATAGTACAGAGGACCTCCGTGATATCATCCGTCTCATTGATGCACGTGTGGGGAATGTCTTCCCGGATAATGGTCGTGTCGCCTTCTCGAAGTATAATAAGATCGTCTCCGAGCATCAGGTTCAGGGTGCCGGAAAGGACGATCAGCGTTTCCTCAGAGTGGTGTACGATCGGAATCTCGCTGTCCCGGGAATGGGGCTGCATGACCGCCCTCATCACTAAAACCCTGGGCAAAAAGTTTTGGGAAGGAAGAGGGGTGAGAAATTCGTATTCGACGACATTTTTTTTCGTATGCACGGATATCCTTTCTTCCCTGCGGATCGTCAGGCCGTCGTTTTCCTTTTCCTCCTCGATCAGTACATAGATCGGCACGTCAAATTCCTTCGCGATCTTCCGAAGGGAGGACAGGGACGGCTCTGCCTCATCCCGTTCCAGCTGTGAAATATATCCGATGGACAGACCCGTGCGTTCTGCCAGGTCTTTGATCGTCAGGTTTAATTTTTTACGGTATTTTCTGATTTTATTATCTGCCATAAATACTCCTTATATAAAAACGGTTCCTATCTTGCATGACTGGTATTGAGCAGCTGCATAAGTCCGTCCTGGAGAACCTGGGAGCAGTTTACCCCGCGCTTTTCTGCCAGGGCGGCCATCCATGCAGGAAGTGAGACATTTTTACGGACTGCTCTGGTATCAGTTGCCGCCCGGTATGCGAATGTATCAATACGGATCATGGAGCAGGCGGCATTTTCCGGAATATCCAGCTTATGCTGAGGAGTGGGAGCCGGAATCTCGTTGCCTTCATCTTCTGCCACAACGAGCCATCCGCTGGCGGCATCAGTGATCATCTCAATGGCATCATCAATACTGCTTCCGGTAGTGATGCATCCGGGAAGATCGGGCACTCTGCAATAGTATTTGGTTCCATTCTCATTTGGTACGAATATTGCGGTATAGATATATTTCATGGTTCAGCCTCCTTTGCTGGCGGCAGAGAGGATTTACCTCCCGCCCTGTTTGATTTCCTTGCGTATATAGCGAAGATCATCTTCATCAAAATGGCCGCGCTTCAGGGGAATAGAATACTTCGTTTCCGGATTGTAGTAGATATCGTGATTTCCTCCGCTTCGCTTGAACTGATAGCCGTTATTATTTAAGTCCTTTATCGCTGTGTTCCGTGGGTTCATTTCTGTCCTCCTTATAAAAAAATTATACACAACGATCCATAATACGTCAATAAAGATACACAATAATACACAAATATTTTTTGCGAAAGAAGTTGAATTTATTACAATCTATAAATTAAGAAATTAGTTGACTGCTAATTATGCATATAGTAAAATTAAATAAAATATTGAAAGCAAAATTTCGGTATTTTCTTACTTTTAATTGTGAAAAGGAGAGAGAAGAAATGAGAATTACAGGAATGAAAGTAGAAAAGGTTGCGATTCCCCTGATCGCCCCCTTCAAGGTGGCGTTTGCCACAGTGGAAGCCCTGGAAAGTGTTTTGATCCGCGTAGAGACGGATGAGGGCTGTGTGGGTTTCGGGGAAGCTTCCCCCTTTGCGCCGGTGACCGGAGAGACGTTGGACGGAGTCATCGCGGTGCTGGACATTTTCCGGCAGGGGCTGATCGGCATGGACCCCATGGATATTGAAGCTGTGCATGCTATGATGGACAGCGTGATCGTGGGAAATGGAGCCGCAAAGTGCGCCGTGGATCTTGCCATGTATGATCTGATGGGAAAAGCGTTCGGACAGCCGGTGTACAAGCTGCTTGGGGGCTTCGGAAGCAGCGTGCAGAGCGACATCACCATCGGCATCAGCACCCCGGAGGATATGGCAGCCGAAGCGAAAAAACGCGTTTTCGAAGATGGATACCGGATCTTAAAGATCAAAGCAGGCATTGACTGTCAGGAGGATATCCGTGCCATGAAGCTGATCCGGGAAGCGGTCGGCCCTGAGATCCGTCTGCGTGTAGACGCGAACCAGGGATACGATACCGCCAAAGCACAGCGCGCCCTCAGGGGCTTCCGGGAATACGGCATTGAGGCGGTGGAGCAGTGCCTGCCTCATTGGGATCTGGAGGGAGCCGCATATCTCCGGGATCATTCGGAGGGAATCCACATGATGCTGGACGAGTCCATCCACGGCCCGGTGGACGCGGCAAGGGCGTGCCGTCTGGGTTCCGCGGACATTTTCAATATCAAGCTCATGAAGTGCGGCGGACTGTATCCGGCACAGAAGATCAATGCGATCGCGGAGGCAAACGGCGTGACCTGCATGGTGGGCTGCATGCTGGAGACCAAGCTGGCGATCACGGCAGGCTTGAGTCTGGTAGCCGCCAAGAAAAATGTGACGGAGGCGGACTGCGACAGCTTCTTGTATTATAAAGAGAACCCGGTGGAAGGCGGATTTACCCAGGAGAAGGATCTCTTTACACTGCTGGATCAGCCGGGCTTCGGAGTGACATTTTAATCCGGGATATGCAAAAAAACAAAAAGAGGAGAAAAAAATATGCAGTTTCCAATTTTTCAGTCTACGGATTCGATGCTGACGATCATCCTTTTGATGGTGGCATTTGCTCTGTGGGTACAGAAGTTTAACGCATTTAAGTATATAGGACCGGCGCTGACCGTGATCGTCCTGGGGATGATCCTGGTCAATCTTCATATCGTGCCGGGATCTCAGGACGTGTACGGAGTGATCATCACATACTGCGTCCCCATGTCCATTTCCATCTATCTGTTGAATGTCAATCTAAAGGAACTGGCCAAGCTGTCCGGAAAAGCGCTGGCGGCGCTCGTATCGGCGGTATTCAGCGTGTGCCTGGTGGCGGCAGTGTTCGGTGTGATCTTTGGCGGAAAGATGCCGGAAGGATGGAAGATCGCCGGAATGTTCGTGGGAACCTATACCGGCGGCAGCGGCAACCTGACGGCCATCGCGGTTGGGCTGGACGCAGCCAACGATACCATTGCGGCGGCCAACGCGGCTGATTATGTGATCGGCATGCCGACCCTGTTTTTGATGTTTGCGGCTCCGGCCTTGTTCCAGAATGTCAAATTCCTGAAAAAGATATGGCCCTTTGAACTGGAGGAAAAGGAGCGGGTCGGCGAAGGAGACCACCCGGTGCTGATGGGGGATGAAAAATGGAGCATCAAAGATATTGCGTGGCTCCTTGCAATTTCTATTTTAATCGTGACCATTGCCACAAAGCTTTCCGCCTTCCTGCCCTCAGATTTTGCCAGCGCGGGAAGAGTGCTGCTGATCTCCACATTTTCCATTGCAGCCGCGCAGATTCCGTTTGTGAATAAACTGCGGGGAAATATCAACCTGGGGCTGTTTTTCGGGATGATGTATCTGGCGATCATCGGATTCAGCGTGGATCTGGCATCGTTCTTCGGTTCCACGATGATCATTACCGTATTCTGCTTCTGCGTGATCATCGGAAGCATCCTGCTCCATCTCGTGATCAGCAGGCTTCTTAAGGTGCCCTATGAGTATGTGATCCTGGGTATCACC
>CATLCV010000159.1 GCA_949893755.1 uncultured Lachnospiraceae bacterium
CTTTACCTTTTTTGAATACCATCGTATGCAGAAAAGCTGCGGGCGGCAGGCTTTCTGTATGCCAACGTATGCGGAACGACTGCCGGGCGGTGTATCGCGATACACTACAGCCCGTCAACCAGCCTCTGCCTTCTCCCATCCACGACTCCCCGGTCTGTCAGGATATATCCCGGCAGGACGGACAGCGAACAGGTTGCGAACCGCAGAAGATTCCCCGGAAACGAGAAAAGCTCCGCGGTGTCCCGTTCGAAAGCATGGATCTGTTCTGCCAGCTCCTGCACCGGAAGGTATGACATGATCCCTCCCACCGGCAGAGCCAGCTCAGCCAGAACCTCCCCGCCGCAGACCGCCGCATAGCCGCCGCCCAGTTCCCGTATCCGTTCCGCTGCCAGAAGGGCATCCGCCGCATCCCGGTACAGGATCACCAGATTGTGGCTGTCATGGGATACGGTAAATGCGTAGGCGCCCCGGATCAGTCCGCTTCCCCGCATCGGAGCCGCCGCCTTTTCCCCGGAGCCGTAGCGGTTGCATACACACATCATACACAGCCCCGGATCCTGTGAAATATCAACCCTGCCGCCGTGAACCGGCAGCTTTTCAAACCGTCCTCCGTTGAAGGGGCCTCCGTTCTCCTTATACTGCAGGACAAAAACGGACATGCTGCCTTCATTCAACTCAGGAGAAATTCCCGATTCCGGCTCGCCGCTCTCCTGACAGTTCATCCCCCGATCTTTCTCTGTCGCTGTGAAAACCCTCTGCTCCGGCTCCCCACACTTCCGGCCGCTCATCCCCCGGTCTTTCTCCGCTTCCGCGGAAATCCCCAGCGCTCCCGGAAGCCGGAGCTGTTCCATCCGGATCTCCGTCCGGGGAAACCGCGGGGCGGAATCTTCCTGCGGACGGATCAGGCATTGCCCGCGGCTCGCCGTCAGCTGTCCTCCCAGGAAGACATGCTCCGGCTGTCCGCCGTCCAGCTCCCGCACCAGCTGAAGATCCGCCAGAAAGCCCGGCGCGATTGCTCCGAGATCGCGGAAGCCGTATTCCCGGGCCGCATTGAAGGTGGCAAAGCGGATCGCGTCCAGCGGCGGAACCCCGTGCCCGATGGCCTCCCCTACCACCCGGTTTAAGTGCCCTTTGGTCAGAATGGTCTGGGCATGAACGTCATCCGTACACAGGGAAACATTGTCGCGCCAGGGCACATCCCGGATCCCTTCCAGCGTCTGGGCCAGATGATTGGACAGGGACGTGCTTTTCAAATTAACATGCATTCCCAGCCGCAGCTTATCCAGGCATTCTTTCCCGCTTCGGCATTCATGGTCGCTGTCGATGCCGGCGCACAGATAGGCGGCCAGGGCAGGACCTTCCAGCCGCGGCGCGTGTCCCTGCAGGAACAGGTCCGCTTCCAGGGCGCAGCGCAGCTCCTCCCTCATCCGGGATTCATTTTGGCAGACCCCGTCAAAATCCATCACTTCCCCAAGCCCCAATACCTGGGGATGCTCCAGCAGGCGGCGGATATCCTCCGGCGTCAGCACGGCGCCTCCGGTCTCCAGCGCAGGATTGGCGGGGACACAGGACGGCGCTAAAATAAACTGCCGCAGGGGCATGGAAGCGGAATCCTCCGCCATCCGCAGAACGCCTTCTGTTCCCATCACATTGGCGATCTCGTGGGGATCGGTCACCACCGTGGTAGTTCCCCAGGGCAGAACCGCCTCCGCAAAATGGGAGGGCGTCAGCATGGTGCTCTCCACATGGAGATGGGTGTCGATGAAGCCCGGAATGAGGTAAGCGTCCTCGGCATCGAAGATCCGTCCGGGTTCGGGAAGCGCGCAGCCTCCCGTCTCATCCACCGACGCGATCCACTGGCCGAATATACTGACCTCCGCAGGATAGATTTCTCCGGTGATCACATTGGCCAGCCGGCAGTTGACAATGCGCAGATCACAGGGAATCCGCCCCGCCGCAGCATCCACAAGCCGGCTGCGGTCCGTATGATTTGATACTCTCATGATAGAACCTCCTTAAAAAATATACCGTCAGGGACAACAGGCCGCGCTCTGCGCAAAACAGCAAGTTTCCTCAGCCCGCACGCCCTGCGGCAAACCATCCGATTACAGAACAAACTGGCAGCAGGCCAGGATCGTCAGGATCACCGTCGGCAGAGACGGCAGCGCGCTTTCGCTCCGGTCATCGGTAAACAATCCGAAGGCCAGCTTGATGACGCAGTAGGAGAGCAGCCCGATGGCAATCCCCTGTGAAATGCCGTAGAACAGCATAGCAACCACCATCACTGCCACCGGAGGCCATTCCTGTTCGCTGAAATCTACATTCTGCAGACCCTGCATCATGGAAATGCCGATCATGATCAGGACAGGCGCAGTTGCCGCGTCCGGGATCATCAAAAAGACCGGCGCAAATGCGATACAGAGCAGGAACATGAGCCCGGTGACGACAGAGGTCAGTCCGGTGCGCCCGCCGCTCTCCACGCCGGAAGCGCTCTCCACATAAGTGGTGACCACGGCCAGTCCGGTAAAAGCGCCTATCACGGTGCCCGCAGCATCCACCAGGAATACCTTTCCGATGGCCGGAAAATTCCCGTCCTCATCCATCATGCCGATCTTTCCCGCCAGCCCCAGAGCCGTAGCCAGCGTTCCGAAGAAGTCGCTGATAAAGAATGCAAAGATGAGGGAAATATATTCCAGGCGGAAGGCGCCGAAAAAGTCTGCCTTAAAACAGACATTTTTGGCAGAGGACAAAGCGCCGCTGGTAAAAATGCTTTCCGGGAGTGAGACACAGCCCATAAAGACGCCGATGACGGTGGTGAGGACGATCGCCAGCAGCAGCGCGCCGCGGATCCGACAGGTTTTTCCTCCGATATTCACCCGCAGAAAGGAAAGCAGCAGCGTGATCACAAGCCCGATAGCGGCCAGCCGCACCTGGGGCTGTGAAAAATCTCCGAAGCCCTTGAAGCCTTCTGTAAACAGCCCCGCATTGAGCAGTGCAGTCCGGATGATAAATACGCCCAGCCCGGCGCTGATCCCGATTTTGATATTTTTGGGGATCAGAGCAACGATCTGTTCCCGAAGTCGGAAAAGGCTGAGGAGCAAAAAGAGAATACCGGAGATCAGCACCATTCCCAACGCAGTCTGCCACGAGGCCAGACCGGGAACGACGATCGCCGTCGCGATCATGACACAGGAGCCGATTCCGGGGGCCAGGGCAAAAGGCAGATTCGAAACCACACCCATGGCGATAGTGACCAGTCCGGAGATCAGCGCCGTGGTGATCAGCACGCCCACCGGGTCCATACCCGCCATCCCCATGAATTTGGGGTTGAGGATCAGGATGTACGCCATGGTAGCAAAGGTGGTGATCCCGGCGACGATCTCCGTGCGGACATCCGTGCCCGCATTTTTCAGTCCAAAACGATGTTCCAGCAGATTCATAGTAACCCTCCTTACAAATCTTGTTTTTTTACGCAATCAATAGTATACTTTTTTTGTAGATTTGTTGTGACATTTGTCATAGAAACGGAGTTTTTAATGAAAATAATACACGATCCCAGGATGTTTGATACGTTTGCCGAAAAATATGACATTTTTTCCATTTTTCCTGTCTCTGTGAAGAAGCATATGCATTTGAAAATGTATGAAAAAAACGAGTACATTTTTATGCAGGGATACATGCTGGATGGATTTTATTTTCTTCTGGAGGGAAGCATCAAGATCACGCACATGCTGGACGACGGGGATGAGGTCATACTCCGCTTTTCCGACGGACCGCGCATTTTCGGGGGACCGGAATTTTTTCTGGGCTATCCGGTTTCCGCCTCTCTGAAAACGGTTGAGGTCTCTTACTGCATCTATCTGCCGTTTCAAAAATGTCAGGACACATTACGGAAGGATCCTGATTTTTTATTCTACCTTGGAAAAAATTATGCGGAGATCATGCATGTTTCCAATCATAACTGGTCCATCAACCAGCTTTCGCCCCATAAAAGCAGGGTTGCCTCTTACATTTTGACGTTGGACAGCCAGGAGGTGATCCTGAAAGACTTAAAAGACGTTCCGCTGTTCCTGGGGATCGGCTACCGGCATTTTCTGCGGATCCTGAGCGGCTTTGTGGAGCAGGGAGTGCTGGAAAAAGCAGAGCAGGGGTACCGGGTTGCAGATGTTTCCGAGCTGAAGAAGCTGGCGAAGGACAAGTACCTGATTTAAGTACCAATGGAACTGAAAAAGGGACAGTGCAAAAAATGCGCTGTCCCTTTTTGAATACCATCGTATGCAGAAAAGCTGCCGGCGGCAGGTTTTTTTGTATATGAGGGGATGCCGGGCTGTGCCTGGCGATTGAAGCATTCAAAAATAATCATCTGCCCCGGCCTGCACCCTGTCCTCTGCCCCAGCCGTTTCCATTGCCGCGACCAAGTCCATTGCCTGTGCCGTTGCCGTAACCGCATCCAGGGCCATTGCCTGCGCCGTTGCCATAACCGCATCCAAGGCCGTTGCCTGCGCCGTTGCCATAACCGCATCCAGGGCCGTTGCCTGCACCGTTGCCGTAGCCGCATCCAGGGCCGTTGCCTGCGCCGCTTCCATAGACGCATCCAAGCCCTGCGCCGTTGCCTGTGCCGTCGCATACGGCCTGATTTGCTTCTATCGTATTCAGGATCTCATCCGCCTGATCCTGGGAAATGACCCCGTTTTCTACGTTTTCATTGAGAACCTCTTCCTTTGCGGCCAGCATTTCGCTCTTAAATTCTTCCAGCTTCCCCGCTTCCGCTGCAAGCATCCCAAAGGTCTTGCCTGTCTCGGACCGCTCCTGGATCACATTTGCCACCGCCTTTCCGGTAAGGGAAGCCACGATGTCAGCAGGCGTGCGGTGTTCGGCGGCTGATGCCGTAACCGCGGAACCAATGGAAATCACGGAAATTGCAGTGATCAGGGCAGCTTTGCCTTTTAAATGTTTCATCATAAAAACCTCCTCAGATTTGTTTTGTTTTTTGTTATGAGCACATCATACAAAGAAACTATGGCGAAAATATGTCTTTATAGGACCTGTTTTGTGACAATTGGTGGTTACTGGTCACGCCTTGACCGGGTGTGGCATGTAACAATTGGTGCCCATCTGACACAAAAAAGACAAAACTTTGTGATAAGTTTAGGGAAAAGCATTTTATAATGAAGAGAGGTTATCATCATGGATAAAATCCTGATCGCGGACGACAATGTGCAGATCACAAGGATCCTGAGCGAATTTGCCAAAAAGGAGGGCTTTGAGCCTGTAACTGCTCATGACGGGGAGGAAGTCATCAAGCTGTTTCAGCAATACAGATTTTCCATCATATTATTAGATGTCATGATGCCCCAAAAGGACGGATTTGAAGTATGCAGGGAGATCCGCCGGGCTTCCGATATCCCTATTATCATGATCACGGCCCGGGGGGAGGATTTTGAGCGGATCATGGGGCTGGATATCGGCGCCGACGACTATGTCGTCAAGCCGTTTTCCGGCAATGAGGTGATGGCAAGGGTGCGGGCTGTCCTGCGGCGGATCGACTGCACGGGCCAGACTGCGGAACAGAAATACCTGGTGTACGACAACCTGAGAGTCTGCCTGGAAACTGCGGACGTGACCATCGGCGGCCAGAAGATCACGCTGACCAAAAAGGAGCTGGAGATCCTCTGGACGCTTCTGGACAACCGGGGAAAAATATTTTCCAGAGAGAATCTGCTGAGCGGGCTGTGGGGATACGATTATTTTGGCGACAATCGGACCGTGGACAGCCATATGAAGCGGCTGCGCGCGAAGCTGGACAAGGTTCCCCATCCAAACTGGCAGATCAAGACCATCTGGGGGATGGGATATAAATTTGAGGGGACGGAATCATGAAGCATAAGATCACTTACCGCCTGATCGGTTATTTTTCCGCGGTGCTGCTGCTGTTCTCCCTGATCGCGGGAATCTTGTTCTGGGCGCTGTTTGCATGGCATACCGCAAAAATACACGAGGACGAATTAAAAACGCGGGCTCTGTCTATCGCGGAGAACCTTTCTCAATTTTCACAGAAGGGGCATAAGGGGCCCGGGCAGTCGGGCGGCTACGGAGCCTATCTGCGGTTCATCGACGAGATTGCCATGAGCGAGGTCTGGCTGGCCGATGAGCACGCCCGGACCATCCAGATGTGTCAGCAAAACAGCTCCTTATCCTACAGCGAGCTTCCTCCGGGGGCCGAGGAGCTGATCAGCCAGGTTTTTGCGGGAAATGTAGTGTCCAACAAGGAATTCAGCGCCGTACTGGATGTGCCCTCAGTCACCGTGGGCGCGCCGGTATATGATGCCGCCGGAAATATCACTGCCGCGGTTCTTCTGCACAGCCCCATCCACGGCATCACCGGCGCCTGGCGGGACGGGACGCTGATACTCCTGTTCTGCATCGCGGTCGCCCTGATCCTTGCATTCGTCCTTTCGGTCTTGCTGGCCCGGCATTTTATCCGTCCGCTGCAAAGGATCGGAGGGGCGGCGGAAAAGATCATGGAGGGCGATTATTCCGCCCGGACCGGGGTCAGACAGAACGACGAGATCGGCGCGCTTGCCTCCAATATTGACGGACTGTTTGTCCAGCTTTCAAATGTGGAGGAGGAGCGGAAGCGGCTGGATAAGATGCGGCAGGACTTTGTGTCCAACATTTCCCATGAGCTTCGGACCCCCGTGACCGTGCTCAAAGGCTCCCTGGAGGTGCTGGAAGAGGGACTGATCACCGATCCGGAGGAAATGCAGGAATATTTCCGGCAGATGTCGTCAGACACGGCGCATCTGCAGCGGCTGGTGAACGACCTGCTGGAGCTTTCCCGGCTCCAGAATACCAATTTCAAGATCGAAAAGGCAGAACTGAACCTGACCGATATCATGAAAGAAGCGGTCCGCTCCATGCAGAGGATCGCGGAGCAGAAGCAGGTCAGGATCCAACTGGAAAATGAAGCCGGAAACATTTTCTTTGTTGGGGACTATGGCCGTCTGCGGCAGATGTTTATGATCATCCTCGACAATGCCGTAAAATTTTCCCCGCCGGAGGGCTGCGTGCCGGTGAAAATGTATTTCCGGGGAGAGGAACGGATCATTTCCGTTACGGACAGCGGCAGCGGAATACTGCCGGAAGAGATCCCCTATATCTTCGACCGGTTTTATAAAGAACGCTCCGAGCAAAATAAGAGCGGCAGCGGGCTCGGCCTTTCGATCGCGAAGCAGATCGCGGACCGCCACGGCATCCGGATTCAGTGTGAAAGCAATGCGAGAGATCATACCATATTTTCATTTTTTCTGTAATTTTCTCCCCTCATTCCGTAGTATAACAGGTGAAGCGAGGTGAGACCATTGGAAGATCAGCGGATCATTGACCTGTTTTTTGAACGTTCCGAACAGGCGATCGCGGAATTGTCGAAAAAATATGGAAGGCTGTGCAGGGCTTTATCGAAGCGGATCCTGCAGAATGACCAGGATGCGGAGGAGTGCGTAAACGACGCGTTTCTTGCGGTCTGGAATACGATCCCGCCGGAACGACCGGACATCTTATCCGCCTATCTGTGCCGGATCACGAGAAATCTGTCGCTGAAACGGCATTCCTGCCTTACGGCCCGCAAGCGGAATACCGCTTACGATGTGGTTTTGGAGGAGGTATCGGAGTGTCTGGCGGCAAAGGATTCTGTGGAGGATGAACTGCTTGCCGGAGAGATTTCCGCGCATATCAACCATTTCCTGGGCAGCATGAAAAAGAAGGACCGGGTGATCTTCGTCCGGCGGTACTGGTTCTGCATGGAAATCCGGGAGATTGCGGAGGAAATGGGCGAGAGTACCAACTATGTGAATGTACATCTGCACCGAACAAGGGAAAAGCTGAAAAAATGTTTGAAAGCGGAGGGTCTTTTGGTATGAGTGAAGAACACATTGGGAAAATCATTTCCGGCATTGATGACCGGCATATTGGGAAAGTTATTTCCGGCATTGACGACGGGTACATTGAGAAAATCATTTCCGGTATTGACGACCGGTACATTGAGGAAAGCATCCGATATAAGAAACGCGGAAAAAATCCATCAGCAAGGATATTCCGGACCGCGGGACGGGCTGCGGCCTGCCTGGCGGGATTGTTTCTTTTATCCATGTCAGTCCTGTCCATCGCGGCAGCCGCAGGGTTGCTGCCTGCGTACAGCATGCTGTCCCATATTTATCCGGACATTGCGCAAAAACTGACTCCTGTAAATATGTCCTGCACGGATAACGGCATTGAGATGCGTGTGGAGGCTGTGTATGTCCATGGGGATTCCGCGGACGTTTACATTTCCATGAGGGATCTGGAAGGGGTCCGGATCGATGGCACTACCGATCTTTTCGACAGTTACCGCATCCGGACATCCGCAGGCCGCCGGACGGACGGGATGTCTGTAGGCAGCTGCGGATTTGTGGAGTATGATGAGAAAACGAAAACAGCTACATTTTTAGTGTCCTTACAGCAGACAGGGGAAGACATTGCGGGCCGGAAAATGATATTCAGCGTGTCGAGGTTTTTAAGCGGAAAGCAGGAGGCGACCGTAAAGCTGCCGGAGATCCGTCTGCAGGAGGCTCCTGAGATTACGCAGTCCCGGCCGGAAGAGGAGCTGGAGATCAGGGGCTCGGGCGGCAGTACCGCGGCGGGTTCCATTTCGCAGGAGGATGTGAAGGGATATCTGTACCCGGACGACGGGCTCAGCATTTCCCCGGCAGACGGGGTGTCGGTGACCGGATATGGATTCATAGACGGGAAGCTGCATATTCAGGCGCATTATGAGGATATTGTTAAATATGACAACCATGGGTATATTGAATTGGAGGATGAAGAGGGAAATATTGTATACAGTTCATTAAGCGTTTCATTCTGGGACGAGGAAAAGACGGGCAGCTATGAGGAATATGTCTTTGACATCGGACCGGACGAGGATTTGAGCGGGTATGCGGTACAGGGGTATTTTGTGACGTGCTCCGACCTGTATGAAGGGGACTGGGAGGTGGCATTTCCGATTGAAAACAGGGTGGAAAAGAAGGACTGAATCTACAAGGTATAAATGGTAGATTTCCGGGCAGTATAATTTCTGTGGCCTTCTGTTACGAATGATTTTTCGGGAGTATTCTGCGAAAAAGCGGAGGTGAGGAAGCTGAAGGACGGATTCGCATTTGAGACATTTGTGGATCTCTACGGAGATATTTTTGCGGAGTATCTGAGTACAGTCACTGCAAAGTTGCTCGTAGAAAATGAAATCTACCGCTCTGTCCGGGGCGAGATCGAAACGCTGTATGAAACATATCCCAGGGTCCTGGAGATATTTGACGTTGAGAAAGCGTCAGACTTGAATGAACGGGAATGTACGGCGCTGATCAAGGTACTGGAGCTGAAAAGCAGGCTTACAGATATGGAAATGGAGTCGGTCTATTTCCGGGGATGCTGTGACGGGATCGGATATCTGAAAAAGGCGGGGATCCTTGGAAGGGATGCTGTGTAGGAGAAAGGCACGGCATTCCTTCCAGGGATCCCCGCTGCATCGGATGGAACCTTTAACGCCGCTACCGTCTCTTTCCATTTTTATCAAACTTCTTTTTCAGAGCGATTTCGGTAGGAATGATAGAACCGGCCAAAAAAATCATTTGAACGGCGCACAGGATGAGTCCGGCATTTCCTATGGTATCCCTGTCCTGCCTAATCACAAGGCACATGATAATCACGGATATCGGCAATAACAGGATTCCGCAGAGATACCAGATCCTTCCGCAATACCTGTGGGCAAATTCCCAGGTTGTTCTGTTTTTCATGGACATGGATGTCCGATATCCGGTTACGCTGTTGATTTTTTCCGGCGTTTTTTTCATATAAGATCTTCCCATTCCGATCATAGTAAATGGAATCAGCAGTTCCATGATCAGCATAAATATCCAAAATCCCATAATGCCCTCCTTTACGTTCCATCCTATCACACTGCTTCGGATTATTCTACCCGGGATACCTGAAATACAGGGATTATAACCTATATTATTGACAGGTGAGATAAATGTTGCGCAATGAATCTGTTGCGTTCCAGCCTGGATTTTGGTAAGATACATGCAGGATCCTAAAGTTGCTGTGCAGGCAGAAAAGGAAGTGATGACATGGCAGACCAGACAGCGCAGTATATTTTCATGCATAAGGATATCCCTGTGGCAGAGTTTGGACTGGATACTGCTACAGGCGCCATTGTTTCGATCGGTCAGGTATATGAACCCCGCCATGTTCCGGTGGGCATTCCGGTCAGAAAAGGTTCTGTTGACCGGGGGGCACTGAACGAATGGTGGCGGGGGCGGTCCATTCCGGCAAGCCGCTCCGGGATTTGGGAAGCTCTGCGGGAACTGCGGATTTCTGATTCCCGGATTTTGGCGGAAAAATGTCTGGGGCTGAGTCTGTCGGACCAGTACTGGATATGCCCTGTCGGTTCAGGAATCTCCTGGGGGCAGGTCAATTTTTTCGAGAATCCTTTTTCAGAGGATGTGGGAAATATTTTGCTGGGAAAAGGTTCAGACAGCGGACAGATCAGCCTGATGTCTCCTGACAATACGTCGGACGGATGGCTGAAAAAGAAATGGACGATCACAGAGGGAAAGCGCTGTCTGGTGAAAGGCGGGAGCGGCGCTACAAGGCAGGAGCCTTATAATGAAGTCCTGGCAAGCCGTATCTGTGAACGCCTGGGGATTCCCCATGTCCCTTACACTCTGCTGGAAGAAGACCACTGTCCCTACAGCGTATGTGAGGATTTTCTGACGCCGGATACGGAGCTGATCTCCGCCTGGTATGTGATGCAGACGAAGAAGAAACCCAACCATGTATCCGTATACAGCCATTATCTGGACTGCTGCAGCACGTTGGGGATTCCGGGTGTGAAGGAGGCCGTTGACCGTATGCTGGTGCTGGATTATCTGATCGTCAATGAGGACAGGCATCAGAATAATTTCGGAGTGGTACGCAGGGCCGATACGCTGGAATATGTGGGGGCAGCTCCTGTTTATGACAGCGGGACCTCACTTTGGTTTGACAAACCTACAGGACTGGTCGGGACGAAAACAGCCAGCAAACCGTTTAAAAACAGTCATGAGGAGCAGATCAAGCTGGTGACAGATTTTCGTTGGATTGATTTTTCCGCTCTGGCAGGAATTGACGAGGAACTGCGGGAAATCGTCAGGGGATCTCTGTTTATTGACGAAGCAAGATGCAGTGTCCTGTGCAGGGCGCTGAGACACAGGGTGGAGCTGTTGGAGGCCGCGGCTTCGGAGCAGGCTGCACAGGGAAAGGGATTTGCGGACAGTACCAGGTTTGATGTGACTGAGGACAGGGCGTACAGCGGGGAGGTGCATGCATGATCGATCTACAGGACCGTAATATTTGTCCTACACTGGATGAAATTGCGGAATCTATCAGAAATCCTTTATTTCGGGAGTTTTGTTCGGAGATAAAGGAAACGTACAGTGTAAAGGAGAAAATAGAATTCAGCTCCTGCAGTTGGGAGCCGGGATGGAATCTCAAATTTAAAAAATCAGGAAAGACTCTCTGCACGATCTACCCCAGGGAGGATTTTTTCACGGTGCTGCTTGTGGTGGGCAAAAAGGAAAAGGAAGCTGTGGAAGCAATCCTGCCGGAATGTACCGCGGAGCTCCGGGAGATTTATGATCAGACCAAAGAGGGAAATGGGCAGAGATGGCTGATGGTCGATCTGGAAGATCCGGGAGAACTCTATCAAGACGTACTGCGGGTGATCGAGATCCGGAGATATTCCTGACAATGGTTTTTCATCGTTCAAGGGATTGCTTTTGCAATCCCTTATAAAATAGCATCCTTCTGTTCCAGAATGGCTTCTACGGCCGCGCATGCCGCACAGTCACAGTACTTTGCTCCGGCAGCCTTGATCTCCCGCCCATGGGCAGCGACCTGCTTTGCATGCGCTTCGCCGAATACCTTTGCGCCGGCTTCGGATTCCGCAAATGCGATCAGCCCGTCTACCGGCATGATGTCCATTTCCAGCTCCGCGATCAGATTCTTCGCCTGATCCGCTTCTCTGTCCGTTCCGATGGCATCCAGCCAGTTCTGCGTTGCTTCCTTTGCGTCGGCACAGCAGGAGGGCGCCTCCATCAGTTCCCTGACCTTTTCGATGACATTATTTTTTGCATTTTGATCCATGGTTCCCCGTCCTTTCTTTTTCGAGATTTTGGAATTTCAAAGATGATCTTAAATCCACCTGATTACAATTATACTATAAGAAGCAGAACAGTAAAAGAAATATTTTCCAACCGTACAATTGGAATATTTGTAAAAAAGGATTGACTCTGACGTTATGTCATAGTATATACTCAAAATTGTTCAGAACAGGATTGCGGCCGCATCTTTGAAGAACTGAACGGATTATGAACCGGCCGAATGGCCATAATGGGACACCTTGGGGTGTCTCACAGAATACAGACAAAAAACGGGAGGAAATACGATGCGAACGGTAAATGAAATCAGCAAGCTTACAGGGATCAGTGTCCGCGCGCTCCATCATTATGACGCGATCGGCCTGTTAAAGCCCTCAAGGGTAACGGAGGCGGGATACCGGCTTTATGACGGCGCCGCATTGAAACGCCTGCAGAATATCTTATTTTTCCGTGAATTGCAATTTCCGTTAAAGGAGATTAAGGTCATCCTCGACAATCCGGATTTTGACCCGGGGGAGGCGCTTACGCAGCAGATCAAATTGCTGGAGCTGCGGCGAAAGCATATTGATGAACTGATCTCATTTGCCCGTGAAGTCCAAAAAGGAGGAACAGATATCATGAATTTTGACGCATTTCAAAAGACAGAGTTTGATCAGTATGCAGAGGAGGCCCGGCAGAAATGGGGCACGACGAAGGCATACGCGGAGTATGAGCAAAAGAGAAAAGGAAGGACAGAGGAGGAAATGAAAACAGCTGCGGACAGGATGATGGCTTTGTTTGCCGAACTGGGTTCTCTTCGGGAGCATGCGCCTGCCGACAAGGAGGTACAGGAAAAGATAAAAGAGCTGCAGGCATGGATCACAGAGAACTATTATCACTGTACCGATGAGATCCTGAGCGGACTGGGTCAGATGTATGCGGGCGATGAACGAATGAAGCGCAACATCGACCAGGCGGGAGGTGAAGGGACTGCCGAGTTTGTCAGCCGGGCAGTCGCTGTCTACTGCTCCGGCAGGAGGGAATAAAAAACCTTCGGGAGGATGCGCACTGCGACGTACAAGGTAGATGTCATGGCGCGACCGCCGTAGGCGCAAATTCCGCAAGCAAAACTCTTTGTTTCAACTTCTTAGGAACTGTCACAAAATAACATGCAACTATGACTCAGGATAAAACTTCATATGCAAGGCGGAGGAATGAGGCGTACCGGGGTACGTCGATTGACGGCGCTGTGTGCCAGCGACACACGTTTAGCGCGGACCGAAACGGAGTGTAGACCAACGCAGTATATGAAGTTTTAGACGAGTCAAAGTTGTAAGTTATTTAGGGACAGTTCCTTAGT
>CATLCV010000160.1 GCA_949893755.1 uncultured Lachnospiraceae bacterium
GAGGACCTGGCCCTCTCCCTGGAGGAGGCCCCCGGCGGGGACGGCGAGGGCGGCTTCCTGAAAAACCACAGCGACACCGGCGGCGTCGTGGGCTGGTCCAGCGGCATCGTCTACAGCTGCCGGAACATCAGGGAGTGGACCCGGATGGCCTCCGCAATTCCCGGCGCGTTTCTTGTGGCGACCGCCATGGTCGCTTCCGGTGTCCGGTCCCGCTCCGAAAAACCGGTCCCGCCTGTGGTCAGGATCAGGTTCACCTGCCTGCCGTCTGAAAGGCGGGTCAGCTCCTGCTCGATCCGCTTCTGCTCGTCCGGCAGGATGAGCCGCTCCACCACACGGTATCCGGCCTCCTGCAGCATACCGCAGATACAGGGGCCGCTGGTATCCTCCCGCTCACCCTTGGCGCCTTTGTCGCTCAGGGTCACCACCGCTGCGGTATAGCGGGTATCCGCCTTCTCGATGATCCGCATCTCATCTCCCACGGAAATGGTCCCGCCGCGGATCACCTGGGCAAATACGCCCTGGGTGGGCATGATGCATTCTCCCATCCTCTGATAGATCCGGCAGTGTGTGTGGCACTCCTTTCCGATCTGCGTCATCTCCAGGACAACGTCGTTGCACTGAAATGTCGTCCCGGCCGGAAGGTCTCTGAAATCAAATCCCTCCACCACCAGGTTTTCGCCAAAGGCTCCCGGCCCCACATCCGCGCCTTTCTGGTTAAAGGCTTCGATCCGTTCCGCGGACAGGAGGCTGACCTGTCTGTGCCAGTTCCCGCCGTGGGCGTCTCCGCGGATCCCGAAGCCTTCCACAAATTCCGCGGAGCCTACATTTTTCTTTTCGATGCCGCGTCTCTCACTGATGCAGACCGCCTTTACAATTCCCATACTGAACCTCCATTTTTCTACCTGTACGGTTGCAATCCGAAATATCAGTTTTATGCAATTTATTGCAATAAAACTGATATTTTGGATTCGCAGCCTACGCATGAATGAGCAAAATGCGGCTGCATTAGCAGACGCAAGAGTGCGCTAGCACGGATTTTGCGAATGGATGCGTAGGTTGGATGATCTTTAGATCATCCAACCATACAGGTGGCTTTTTTTTAACCGCCGATCTGCGCCATGTTGTGTGTTTCCTGCAGAATGCCCTTCACCCGTGCCTCGGGCGAATCCCCTTTCCCGAAGATACCGGGCACGCCGTTTTCCGCAGTGGGCCAGGCCCTGCTCGGAAAATCATGGCACTTGGGCTTCATATAAATGCAGTCCTGCAGAAGCTGCTGCAGCTCATTGTCATCAATCCCGTTTCTCATCTCCTGCTTGAGGTTGATATGCCCTTCATAGTTCAGGCACAGCTTCAGAGTCCCGTCCGCCTTTACCCGGATCCGGTTGCAGGAGCGGCAGAACTTCCGGCTCAGCGCGCTGATAAACCCGATCTTTCCGCGGAATTCGGGAAGCTGATAATAGACTGCCGGTCCGTTTCCCACGGATTCCTTCACCAGCTCCATATAACCGAACTGTGCTTCCAGCAATTTTTTGATCTCATCCTGAGTCACCGCCGTATAGCCTGTCCCCAGGCCGATGGGCATCATTTCGATAAAACGGACTGTGATCGGGTATTTCCACGCCAGCGCCGCCATATCTACAAGCTCATCCTCGTTGATCCCCACCATGGGAACGCAGTTCACCTTCACCGGGATCCCTGCCAGGATCGTCTGACGGATGCCCTCCCAGACCTCGGAAAATTCTCCCCGCCGGGTCAGCCGGTGGAATTTGTCCTTGTCCAGGGTATCCAGACTGACATTGATCCCGGAGACTCCGGCCGCCGCCAGCTCCGGCAGAAACCTGCACAAGAGCGCTCCGTTGGTGGTGATCGTAACGGACTCGATCCCGGGAACCCTCCGGATATTCTGGATCAGCCCGCAGACCCCTTTCCGCACCAGAGGTTCTCCTCCGGTGATCTTGACCTTCGTGATCCCCGCTCCGGCCGCCGCCTTCACGACTCGGAGGATCTCGTCATAGGTCATGACCTCGCTGTGGGGCATCGGCTCCACGCCCTCCCGGGGCATGCAGTACTGACACCGGTAATTGCACCGGTCCGTCACGGATATTCTGATATAATCAACAACTCTCTGATATTGGTCTTTCATTCCACGCCTCTTATCCTTTTTGTTTTTTTGCGCAATGCCGCGCGGATGCTGCCTGATCCGCGCCGCCTGCGGCAGGTTCTATTTTCCAAAGCCGCAATTGGGGAAGGTACATACCGGGCAGGACAGGCACAATCCGCCCTCCCCCAGCCGGTCCAGATCCGCCTTCTCCAGCACTTCCCCTGTCATGATCCTGGGAAGCACCAGGTCAAATACGGTCCGTTTTGCGTACATGACGCAGCCCGGAAGTCCCATGACCGGGATTTTCTGTTCCCCGTAATAGGCCAGAAGGAACATGGCGCCGGGCAGCACCGGAGCGCCGTATGTGACGATCTTTGCCCCGGAATTGCGTATCGCGAGCGGGGTCCGGTCGTCCGGGTCCACACTCATCCCGCCTGTGCAGAGGATCAGGTCCGCCCCTGCCTCCAGGAGCTTCCGGATCGCCGCTGTAATGTGTTCGTGGTTGTCATCGCAGATCTCGTGGCCGATGATCTCCGCATCATATTCCGACAGCTTTTCCTCGATGACCGGAGTAAAGGTATCCTGGATCCGCCCGTAAAAGACCTCGTTTCCGGTGGTCACGATCCCGGCCTTTTTCTTCAGATAAGGCCGGATCTCAAAGATCGGCCCGTTTTCTGCCGCTTTCTTCGCACGCTCCATCTTCTCCTTTTCGATCACCAGAGGAATGATCCTGGTCCCTGCCAGCTTGTCCCCCGCCTTTACCGGAAAATTCCCGTGCCGCGCCGCGATCATCATCTCTCCCAGGGAGTTGACTGCGTTCAGCTTTTCGGAATCTACCCGGAACAGCCCGCCGCACTCGGCGATCAGTTCGATCTTGCCTTCCTTCACCTCCGACGGACGCATGTGGTCATTTTTACAGATGTCATAAAGGATCTGCGCCGCGTCATTCTCGTGGAGCATATTCTCGTTATTTTCCCAGATATAAATGTGGTCCTTCCCCACGCTCAGAAGCACCGGAATGTCCTCCTCCCGGATAACATGTCCCTTGCGGAACACTGCGTCCTTCGTCACGCCCCGGATGATCTGGGTAATGTCATGGCAGAGGATCTGTCCCACCGCCTCTTCTGTCTTCATCAGCTTCATGAAAATTCTCCTATTTGTTTAATGCTCTGCCTGCCCGCCGTCTGCGGACAATTCCTGCCGCTCTTCCGATTATTTTTTCAAAACAATTCGCTTCCAAAAAAAATATGATCATAGATCTGATATGCTGCTTCCTCCACCTGCTGCTCATACGTCTCAAACAACCGGAGCAGCCTGCTTCCCTTCTCCGTCAGATAAGCTCCGCCCCCGTTTTTTCCGCCCGGCTGCCGCCCTACGATCTGATAGCCCAGCTCTTCCTCCGCCGCATGGATGATCTTCCATCCCTTGCTGTAGGACATGCCGGTCTTTCCGCAGGCTTCCTTCACGGAGCCCAGCCTGTCGATCTGTTTGAGCAATGTGACGGTCCCCGGTCCGAAAAAGGGCTTCCGGTTGACCAGCCTGACCTTCACCTGGGGGCGCATCAGGCTTTCCTCATGGATCCTGGCAATCCGGATGCAGTCCTCTCCGGCAGAAATTCCTGTCAGTATGCCTTGATCCAAAACCTCCAGACGGATCATTTTTCTTCCCCCGGCTTCCAGAGCATCCAGGATTCCCTTGTCCCCCTGGTACTCCAGCAGGGCCGAGATCCCGGAACCGTCCACACAGACCGGATACCCTGGCTGCCCCTGGCAGACGGGAAGGACTGAGCCCCCCTGTGCTTCCAGAAGCAGCTTCACCGTTTCTTCCATAAAAAAGGGAACCTCCGCCGGGCAGAACAGCACCTTGCCGCACCGCTCCCGCAGATAGTCCAGCCCCAGCTTCACGGAATCCAGTGCCCGGGCGGATTCATAGTCTTCATTCCGAAGAAACGTGATCCCAAAACGGCGGAGCGCCTTTTCCACCTGTTCTGCCCGGTATCCGGTGATCATCACAATGTCCTTGATCCCCGCCCGCTGAAAGTTCACGGCCACCCGTTCTGCCGCCGTCAGGCTGTCCATATCCGGAAGCCGGACAAAATCCTCCATCCCGGCAGAGCTGCCGGCAGCATCGATCACTGCGCCGACATTCATGGTCAGTCTTTTAATGCAACGACTTCGATCTCTACCAGTGCATCCTGGGGAAGCGCGGCTACCTGGAACGCGGATCTTGCCGGATAATTGCCCTCACTGAAAAATCCCTTGTATACTTCGTTCATCTTTCCGAAGTCTGCGATATTTTTCAAAAATACAGTAGTCTTCACCACATTGTCCATGGTGCAGCCTGCGGATTCCAGAATGGACTTCACGTTCTCCAGGGACTGCCTGGTCTGTCCTTCAATATCCTGCGCTACAATCTTGCCCTCGGACGGAACGATCGGAAGCTGTCCGGAAAGGAACATCAGGTTCCCTGTGTTGATCCCCTGAGAATACGGTCCGATTGCTTTTGGTGCATTGTCTGTGTTCAAAATGGTCTTCATGGTAATATCTCCTTTTACAAATTTCTTTTCTCGTGATAAAAATATTTTATCACTCCTTCCGCCGTATGTCAAGTTATATCCCGCTTACCTAACAAAAATTTTTTTGTACGTTGACTTTTTTATTGAATTTAGAAAGATAACATGTAATAATAGAAGTAACTCAAATAGAAATCTGTATAGAAATGGGGAACGTTTATGAATTCTGACATCCTTCAGCATTATACCGTACTGGTTGAATTTCTTGGGAAAGCGCTTGGCCCGGATTATGAAGTGGTCCTGCATGACCTGAGTTCCAAAGATTTTGCGATCGCCGCGATCGCAAACGGGCATATCAGCGGCCGGAAAGCCGGAGGGCCCCTGACTGATGCCGCGCTCCGCATGCTTTCCTCCAGGGCATACGAGACCGATGATTTTTTGAGCAACTACAGAGGCATTGCCCCCAACGGGCATATCCTCCGCTCCTCCACCATGTTCATCCGGGATGAGGAGGGCCGCCCCATGGGGCTTTTGTGCATCAATTTCGACGACTGGCGATACAAGGAGCTGACCGAAAAGCTGCTTTCCGTCATACATCCGGAATCCTTTCTGGATCAGCATCCGGCGTACACCCAGCCGCTGATGCAGAAGACGGAAGAAACGTCTGCTCCGCAGGAGAAAGCTGCCGCGCCGATCACGGAGAATTTCTCCATGGATATCCCTGCGCTGATGCAGAAGATCTTTGACGATGCTACGGCCTCCCTGGAAACCCCGGTGGACCGGCTGAACCAGTTTGAGCGCAGGGAGATCGTAGAACAGCTCAATGAGCAGGGACTGTTTCAGCTCAAGGGAGCGGTTTCCTTTGTAGCCCGGAAGTTCTCCTGCTCCAACGCGACGATCTACCGGTATCTCAGTGAGATCAGCGCATGATCGGATCCACTGAATAAGAGCCCTGCCAAACATCATTGCTGGTTTGGCAGGGCTCTCGTTGTGTCTCAGGAGTAAACAGAAAAAGCCGCTTTGATCTTTTTATCCCTCTGTCAGGACGCCCCGCAGGTCCGCGATGGCGCGGCGCGGGCATTTCACTGCGCACATGCCGCAGCTCAGGCACAGCGTTTCGTCGATCACCGCATGGTTGTCAACGATCCGGACGGCCTCCGCTGTACAGGTCTTTTCACAGATCCCGCAGCCGATACAGCTTACGGGACAGACTTCTCTTGCTTCCTTTCCTTTGTCCTCATTAGAACATCTTACCACAATATAATTGGCGCATTCATGGAGATGGATGATCTCCTGCGGGCAGGCACGCACACACATGCCGCAGGCAATACATTTTTCCTCGTCCACCACTGCCACGCCGTTTTCATTCAGTGTAATGGCGCCGAACTTACAGACCGTCGCGCAGTTTCCGCAGCCCACGCAGCCATACCTGCATTTTGATACGGCGCTTGCGGCGCAGACTCCGTTACATGCCACCACTGCCGCGCGGTAGGGGACTTTCTTTTTTACTGCCATGCTCATCCCTCCTTGTTATATGGCGTGCCGGAGATAGGCAGGCTGTATCTGCGCTCTCCGTCCAGCCGATAGTATGCGTCCGTGATCGCCGGCGCCGTCGGAATGCTGGTGATCTCTCCGATGCCGATGGCACCATAGGCCACATCCAGTCCCGGCTTGTCGATCACGATCGCTTCGATCTCCGGGATCTCATGAGCCCGGAACAGCCCCAGCGCGCCGAATTTTTCGATCGGCTTGCAGTTCTCGTCGATGGGGTATTTTTCCCGCAGGGCAAATCCCATGGACATGACCACGCCGCCCTCGATCTGTCCTTCGCAGGACAGCGGGTTCACGGCCTTTCCGACATCGTGGGCCGCTACCATCTTTTCGATCTTCCTGGTTTTGGGATCCAGGATGCACATCTGGGTCGCATATCCGTAAGCCACGTGGGATACCGGGTTGGGCACATCTGCTCCAAGAGGATCTGTTTTTGCCAGATATTCCCCGTAGAACTCCTGCCCTTCCAGGTCTGCCAGCGTTTTCCCGTCTGTCTTTGCTTCCATGAGCTTTCTGCAGGCGCGCATACATGCCTCGCCGGTGATCAGCGTCTGTCTGGAGCCGGAAGTGGTTCCGGAATCCGGTGCGATCCAGGTGTTGCTGCGCTCATAGACAATGTCCTCTCGTTTCAGGTCCGTGCTGCTGACTACCATCTGCACCAGCACGGTTCCCAGACCCTGGCCGATACAGGAAGCCCCCGCATAGATATGCAGCTTGTGGTCGTCCTCGATGATCAGCTTGACACGGCCCGTATCCGGGATCCCGACGCCGACGCCGGCATTCTTCATGGCGCAGGCCAGGCCTACCGGCTTTCCGGCTGCTCTCGCGCTGTCATACTGCTCCTTCACTGCTTCCAGCGTCTCCACCAGTCCGGTGGATTCGTCCACGATCTGTCCGTTGGGCAGTACGCCTCCCGGACGGATGGCATTGCGGTAGCGGATCTCCCATGGGGTGATCCCGATCTCGTCCGCCATCATGTTTAACAGGGTCTCCGTGGCGAAGCAGGTCTGGGTCACGCCGAACCCGCGGAAGGCTCCTGCCGGCGGGTTGTTGGTATAGTAAGCGGTCCCTTCGATCTCAAAATTCTCATAGGCGTAGGGTCCCGCCGCATGGGTGCAGGCACGCTCCAGCACCGGACCGCCGAGGGAAGCGAAGGCTCCCGTGTCCGATGCCACCTTTGCCTTGACGCCCAGGATCTTTCCGTTCTCATCGCAGCCCATGGTAAAGTCCATGACAAAATGATGCCGCTTCGGATGGATCAGCAGGGATTCCGCCCGGGTCAGCCGAACCTTCACCGGCCGTCTGGTATGGTGGGCCAGCAGCGCCGCGTGATGCTGCACCGTCATGTCCTCCTTGCCGCCGAAGCCGCCGCCTACCAGCGCGTTTTCCGCCTTGACCTTATCGGTTCCCAGCATCAGGCTGCATTCCCGGTAGGTACAGTAGGCATCCTGGTCCGTGGAAATGACCATCACGTCGCCGTCCTCGTCGATATAAGCCACCGCGCATTCCGGCTCCAGGAACGCGTGCTCCGTCCATGGCGTCTCGAAATGCTGGGTAATGACGTGCTTCGCGTTTTGGATCGCTTCGGACGCATTTCCCCGGCTCACATGCTTGTAAGCCTGGACATTGGACTCTTCCTCGTCAAATACCTTTGGAGCGTCCGCAGCGGCTGCTTCCTCGATGCTATGTACCATCGGAAGGACCTCGTACTCCACCTTGATCAGCTTTTTCGCCTTTTCCACGGTCTCCATGTCCTCCGCGGCCACCAGCGCCACGGCGTCTCCCAGGTAATGGGTCAGCCCGCCCACCGGGATCAGGGTGTACTGGTCATGCTTGAGATGGCCGATCTTGTTCTCTCCCGGAATGTCCTCCGCGGTCAGGACCGCTGTCACACCGGGCAGCGCTTTCGCTTTGGAGGTATCGATGGAGAGCACCCTGGCTCTTGGATATTTGCTCCGAAGCGCCGAGCCATAGCACATATTTTCCTTATAAAAATCATCCGGGTACTTGCCGTAGCCGAGCACCTTTTCTTCCACATCCAGACGGTGTACGCGGGAGCCTACCTTCCAGTCGTCCGCGCTCTTTTCCGGAATCCGGCCTTCCCGCAGGATCTTTGCAGAGAGCTTCACCGCGGCGATGATCTTCACATATCCGGTACAGCGGCAGTAATTGTTTCGCAGGGCGTATTTGATCTCATCCTCGGTGGGATCCGGATTCACGTCCAGCAGCGCCTTCGTACACATCACCATGCCCGGGATGCAGAAGCCGCACTGTACCGCTCCCGCTTCCCCGTATGCATAGGTAAATACCTCGGATTCCCATTCGCTTAAGCCCTCTACCGTCAGGACATGCCTGCCCTCCAGCCGGTCCGTCGTGGGAACACAGGCTTTACAGGTCACGCCGTCTATGATCACGGTACAGGCGCCGCATGCCCCCTGGCTGCAGCCGTCCTTGACGGAGGTCAGATGCAGCTCATCCCTAAGGAACCGGAGCAGGGACTGCTTTTTATCCGTTTTCACCGTTTTACCATTCACTACAAATGTATACATTTTCAAATCTCACCTTCTTTTTTTGAATGTTTTCCAACCGTGCAGTTGAAATGTTTTCCAACCGCACAGCCGGAATTTTTTCATACACGATCTCAGTCTTTCCCAAAGGCAGCCTCCATGGCGCCTCTCCCTATTTTTCTTGCCTTGTCAGATATGGTAACGCAGTATTCCTTCTTCTCCCGGGCGTCGATATCCCCGATCTTGAGCCCTTTTTCCACCTGCACGCCCTCCTGGAGCATGCCCCGGACAATGCCGGACATCTGCGCATAGACCGGAACGCCGCCGGTCACGGCCACAAGCTGCCCTTTCTTCACCAGGTCGCCGATCCGGACCTGGGGTTCCATGGCTCCGGAGGCTGATGCCCTGATCAGCCGTTCGATGGTGTAGCCCGCGATCTCACCCGGAATCCCTGTATTGGGAATGGCGCTGCCCTCCCGGATCACCTGTCCGAGAGAAGGCCCCCGCTGGGTCTCGATCACGTAATGGCAGTCCAGCCCCGCCGTAAAGCCGGGGCCGATGCCGATCACAACCGGTGCATCCTCTATGCGGGTACCCAGGTTTTTTTTCGCCATGATGCTGTCGATCAGGATGTCCGGACTGTATTCCTTTCGGATCTCCGCCTTTTCGTCCACGATCACCGCTATATTGCCTGCTGCCATAACTTCGAGGGCTTCTTCCAGATTCCGGACCAGAACGCCTTTCGCCTGTTCCACCTGAGCCGATCCCTCATACACCGCGCGGGAGAACGATACCGTCCTTCTCACAGCCAGGGGAATTTCGATGTCGGTCATCAGGACCTGATGGCCTGCAAGCCAGAATTCATACGCGATTCCCGTAGCCAGATCCCCGGCTCCTTTTATTAAGATCTTCATCGTTTTCTATCCGCCTCTTATAGAAGGTAGCTGTAGTCCGCACACACCGCTTCGATCAGTCTCTGCAGTCCTTCCGGAACCTTCGTCTCCTGTCCCTTCTTCCAGGTATGCTCCGTACCCAGGAACCGAACCTTGCATACCAGCTCTTCCCGGTTCAGTACGGCAAAGCCGTCATTCTTGCTGTCCGCCATATCCTTTTCATTGGCAAATAATGTAAATTTGTCAAGATACGGTGCGCTTGCATACGGGCAGAATACCTTACAGTTGCCGCATTCGTTGCACATATAATCCACATGGATCACCTGCGCCTTCGCCATTCCCGGTACTTTGACGGAGATATTGGCGCGGTTCGGACATACGTCCACGCAGTTTTCGCATACCGTAGAGCAGCCCAGGCAACGGTCCGCCTCTTTGCCGCATCCCGGCTCCGCAAGGATTCCCTTCTTCTGGTAAATGCTTTCCGCGTCTGCCGGTGTGCTCATATCGCCTGTCACCGGTACGCCTGCGATGGCTTCCGCAGCCTTCATGGCCTCTCCCATTCCCTTGACCACCAGGGATGGTCCGAACAGGCCGTCGCCGACTACATAGACTCCTTCCACGCTGCTCTCCAGAGTCTGGCTCACCTTCACGCGTCCCCGGTCGTCCACGTTCAGTCCGTTTGCCTCATAATAATCTGTCGGCACCTTTTCGCCCACTGCCGCGATCACGGTATCTGCCGGAATGGAAACGGTCTCGTCGGTCTCCACCACTCCGGCACGTCCGGAAGCATCCCGCTCGCCAAGCCGTGTCACCCTGCAGATCAGGCTGCCGCCCTCCAGCTTCACCGGTGCCAGGAGCTCCTTGAACTCTACGCCGTCGTCGATGGCCAGCAGCAGTTCATGCTCGTCAGCAGGCATGTAGCGCTTGGTCCTGCGGTATACCAGGTACACATGCTCTACGCCGTCGCAGCGCTTCGCCGCCCTTGCGGTATCCATCGCCGTATTTCCTCCGCCGATCACGACTACATTCTTTCCAAGGTCTACCTTGCCCTGCTTTGTGTTGAAGTCTTCCAGGAATGCCAGCGCGTTCAAAGCCTCGCCGCCTTCCAGCTTCAGCTCGCCCCGCTTGTAAGCGCCCACAGCCAGGATCACCCCGTCATACTCCTTCTTCAATTCCGCAACCGCCGGAGCCTCCGTATTGGTCAGGATCTTCACTCCCAGCTTCCGAAGCAGGGATACGTCCTTGTCGATCACGCTGTCGTCGATCCGGAAATCGGGTATGATGGCGCTGACCACGCCGCCCAGCTTATCGCGCTTTTCATAGATCGTCACATCCGCGCCTGCCTTTGCCAGGTAATATGCCGCCGCCATACCGGAGGGACCGCCGCCTACGACCGCTGCCTTCTTGCCGCAGCTTCCTGTGGGCGCTACGCTTCCGATCACGGTGTCAAATGCTTTCTGCGCGCATTCCAGCTTGGTATCCCGGATCTGAACCGGCGTCTCATAGAAGTTCCGGTTGCAGTGGCTCTGGCAGCCGTGAGCGCAGATGGTTCCTGTGATGAACGGCAGCGCGTTCTTGTTCAGGATCACCTTCAATGCCTCTTCGTATTTTCCTTCTCCCGCAAGCCGTACATAGGTCGTGATCTCCTGGTGGATCGGACATGCATCCTCGCAGGGAGCCGTGTAGCAGTCCAGAAGCGGCACTCTCTCTTTGGACTTTCTGGACACCGGAAGCTTCGCCGGTTTTACATGGTGGGGATCCTGGATCGCCTCTTCTGCAAGCCGGTTCAATGCATTCACGTCAATGCCTTCGAACGGCTTCACGCCCATGGCATCCAGTCCCTCTGCCATCTGTTTCAGTCTCTGGTATCCGCCCGGCTTTAAGATCGTGGTCGCAACCGTCACCGGCCAGATCCCGGTTCCTACGATCTTTTCAATGTTAAATGCGTCCGCGCCGCCGGAATACGCGATCCGAAGCTTTCCGTCAAAGTCTCTGGAAAGCTTTGCCGCTACGGAAAGGGACAGCGGGTACAGGGACTTTCCGGACATATACATCTCTTCGCTTGGAAGCTCATTGGCCTTCACATCTACCGGGAAGGTGTTGGTGATCTTCACGCCGAATTCCAGGTTCTGCTCGCCGGAGAGCTTCATCAGTCTCTGGAGCATGGGAACCGCGTCCGCATACTGCAGGTCGTCGTCAAAGTGGAATCTTCCGAACGCCACATAGTCGTATCCCATCTGATCCATGGTCTCCCGGGCAAATTCATAGCCTAAAAGGGTCGGGTTGCATTTGATAAAGGTATTGATCTTCTTCTCTGTCAGAAGATAGGTGGCAATGCTCTCGATCTCCTGGGGCGGGCATCCGTGGAGCGTGGAGATGGTCGCCGAGTTGCAGATCAGCGGGGAGATTGCTTCGATGTCTTCCTTTGTGACATTTTTAAATTCCCCTGCATGGGCAAGCAGCACTTCCTTACATTTCCTGAAGGTGTCGGTCTGCTCCGCGTTCATCATGTTGTTGATAAAGGTATCGATCTTCTCGGACTTGATGCCCTTCAGGTCGTAGCCCACGCTGATGTTGAACTGGTAGCCCTCCGTGCTTCCCAGCCCGTATTCCTTTGCCATAAAGGCAAGCAGGAACCATGCCTTGATATATTCGTCCTGAGCCTGGGGCACATACAGCTCTGTAGACCACTCACAGTTGTAGCACTCATCCTCCGCCAGGATACAGGGCTTGTTGACACATGCCGCAAGCTCCGCTCCGTCCATGATCTGTACAGTCTTCAATTCGAAGAAACGGCTTCCCGCATAGTAGGATGCTGCGATATTCTGCGCCAGCTGGCTGTTGGGGCCTGCCGCCGGGCCGATGGGCGTCTCCAGCTTCCGCCCGAAGATGGTCTGTGCCTTTCCCGGATCTGCCACATAGGGTCTGTGTACTCCAAATACGGTTCCTTTTTCGTCATGCTCTGTCCGAACCCAGTTTAATAACTGTTCAAAGGGCATGCAGCTCATAATATCACTCATTTTCATTTTCCTCCTGCTATTTTCATTTTTGCCGGACAGCAGCCTGCTGTTTTTGTGTACCGCTGTCCGGGGTCTTCTCTTTTTTCTTCTGGTTCCGTTTATCCGTTGATGCTCTTCCACAGCTTTGCAGAGGATTCCCTGCATTTTGCCATAGCCTCTTCCACGTCGATCACTTTCACTTCCCGGTCCTTCATCAGGACTTTTCCGTTGCCGACCGTAGTTACCACATCCCTTCCGGTCATGCCGAACAGGATATGTCCGTTGATGTTGTTCTCATCCAGATGTGTGGGCGGATTGTAGTCCACGACGATCACATCTGCTGCCGCCCCTTCCTTCAATACGCCCAGAGGAGCCTTGAAGTAACGGTTTGCGATGGCCGCGTTGTTCTCGAACAGCATCTTGGGCACCTCGCCCCATGCCGCGTTGGCGTCGCACAGATGATGCTTGTGGAGCACATTTGCCACCTTAAAGGACTCTGTCATATCGTGGGTATAGCCGTCGGTTCCCAGACCTGCCAGGATCCCTCTGTGCACCAGCTCCATGGTGGGCGGGCATCCGCAGGCATTGCCCATATTGGATTCCGGATTATGTACGACCATGGTGTTGGTATCCTTCACCAGATCCATCTCATGGGAGTTGATGTAGATG
>CATLCV010000161.1 GCA_949893755.1 uncultured Lachnospiraceae bacterium
AAAAAATGAGCAAAGGAAGGGAGTAAAATTACTATATTCCATTTTGGAACCCCAAAACGCCGCAAGCCACATAGATACTGTGGTTGCGGCGTTTTATATTTGCATAACTGTTAAAGACGGGATTATATGCAAGAAGAAGAGATTTTTCAAGTAAAATATTGAAATTGGATCAATTTAATTTTCCTCATCCGGATCCAGCCCTGCGAAGAAATCATCGTAGGTGCACCCATAGATCTTCCGCAGCTCGATCAGCACGCTGATCCGAATATTCAGTTCCCCTCTCTCGTACTTCTCATAGGTGCTCCTGCCGATATCACATGCATGATGCTGCAGTCTGGCACAGAGCTTTTCCTGTGAAAGTCCATGCGCCAGACGAAGCTTTTTCAGATTTGCCCCCATGTCTCGATCCCGCCTTAATTTTTGTTCCCGTTCCATTTTGTCCCTCCTGAAATTTTTTACCTTTTCCTCATATCCCATCATACCCTTAATTCATGTGAAATATTGTCAACTGTACGGTTGGATGCTCATTAGATCATCTAACATGCGCATCCATTCGCAAAATCCGTGCTATCGCACTCTGGCGTCTGCTAATGCGGCCGCATGGATTTCCATGGATTCTGCTGAGTCAGTCACTTGAGCTCATGCGGCTCGTCCGGATCCAGGCCTGCAAAGAAATCATCATATGCACATCCATAGATCTTCCGGAGCTGAATGAGTACGCTGATCCGGATATTCAATTCTCCGGTTTCATATTTTTCATAAGTACTCCGGCCAATGTCACAGGAACGGCGCTGTAATTCCGCACACAGCTTCTCTTGTGACAACCCGCTCATTTTCCGCAGTTTTTTAAGGTTTTCCCCCATGTTACAGTCGCGCCTTAACTTTTGCTCCATTTTTAACACCTCATTTGATTTTCAGTTTTTGACCAGTATTGGTTGCAACTTCTTGTTATTTTATGGTATGCTGACTGAAAATATTGACCTCTATACTGGTCAAAAAGTAAAGAGAGAGAAAGATCATGAAGGAAATACGGAATAAAACACAGAAACGTTCTATAGATGACAGGAAAAGGATTTTGAAGAAAAGGTTCCGCAGGATCGTATATCTGGCGGTTCTCCTGGTGATCCTGATTTTAGGATACCTGCAATGGGGGCGTGATGTGGCGGTATGCAGCAGCAATCCGAAAATATTTTCGAATGGAAGTCTGGAAGAGATATCGATTATAGCGAATAAGCTGTATATATTTGACCAGGAAAAATTTGCAGAATATGTATTGCAGAGATGCGCGGACAATTCTTTCAGGGAGGTCCGGTTTTCTTATGATCTGAGCGGGTATCCGAGTGAAGTACATGTCACCGTTTATATGAATTGGGCCGCATGGAAATGGAAGAAAAAGGCTTTTGAGATCCGTTGGATTTCAGAGGAGAATGAGCATTATAATATAGTAGAAAATCCGGAGAAATACAGAATAGAGATCCTTTAGACGCAGATGCAGAAAGCCGCCGCTGATTTTGATGTGAATCAGGGACTCTACCACCGGTAGGATGACATTTTCCAGACTTTATGTCATAATAAAGCCATGGAAGGGGGCGTGATTATGATCGATGTCAAAAAAGTCGGAGCATTTATCTCAGAATGCCGGAAGGAACATGAGTGGATACAGAAGCAGCTTGGAGAAATGCTAGGGGTCACGGACCGGGCAGTGTCAAAATGGGAGACCGGCAGATCGCTGCCGGACATCAGCCTGATCGAACCGTTATGCGGGTTGTTTGGAATCAGTGTCAGTGAAATTCTGGCCGGTAAGAGAATCGAAGCGGAAGCATATAAAAGAGAAACGGACGAACTGCTGATCAATGCGATCGGAGAACACCAGCTGTATGGGTTTCAGATCGTGATCCATCTGCTGGCAGCGATCGCTCTGCTGGTCTTTTCCATTCCTTTTTTGATCAGGAGGGAAACGCAATGGCTTCCCGGATTGGAGACGGAGAATCTTCTCTGCTGGATGGCAGCAACTGTCCTGACAGGGATCATCTGGTATCTGGATAAAAATCTGCCTGCCCGGAAATACCGTACCTCCAATGTGTGGATAGAAGCAACAGGAGGCGCAGTTCTTTTTTGTATTCTTATGGGCATTGATTTTTCTGTTTCCGGCGGGGGCAGAGCGCTGGAACAGGTCACGGCGGCAGAGAAGCTATGGGCTGCGGTTCTTGCGGCGGCAGGGCTGATCTTTACGGTTGGTGTACGGATTTTCGGATGCCGAACGAGGAAGCTGAAGTGAATTTACGATATGCAAAAGGAAATGACAGTATTTCTCCGTGATTATAAAAAAAGCAAGAATGATAGGATTGCCGGACATGTATTACATTGCGGTAAATAAGGAACAGCTTTGAAGCCTTAGGAGTCAGTATTCCCAGAATATGGGAGCAGCTGAGACCTGAGGCTTTGTTCATTTTTAAAAAGTATGAAAAATGATGTTTTTGCAGGATTTCTATAGTTATTACACTGGCTTCTTTCCCCAACCCCTGTTACAATCAAATCATCACCGGTACAGCACACACTCCGGCCCCAACCATCCTGTACCGGCCAGACCATTAAAAAAGGAGACCATACAAAAATGGATGATTTTTTAGACCGGATCCGGCGGCAGGGAAGGGAAGAATGCGGCCCCGGGCTGACGGAACTATTTATAAACTGCTATACCAACACCTTAGACACCACGATCCAAAGCATGGAGGACGGTACGGTCTATGTGATCACCGGAGATATCCCGGCTATGTGGCTGCGGGACTCATCGGCACAGCTGCGGCCCTACATCATTCAGGCAAAGGAGGAGGAACCGCTTCGGGAACTGATCGCCGGGGTGGTCCGGCGGCAGTTCAGATACATCTGCATTGACCCTTACGCCAATGCATTTAATGAGTCGCCCAGCGGGGCATGCTGGGCAAAAGACGACCCGGGGCAGGATCCCTGGGTGTGGGAGCGGAAGTTTGAGGTGGATTCCCTCTGCTATCCAATCCAGCTGGCATATCTCCTGTGGAAAAATACAGGCTGCACCTCCCAGTTTGACCGGAATTTTCACGAAGGGATCCGAAAGATCCTCCAGGTGTTCCGGACAGAGCAGCACCACGAAGAACAGTCCGCATACCGGTTCCGGAGGAACAGCCCTCTGTTTCGGGACACCCTTTCCAGGGACGGGAAAGGGGCACTGGTCCGATCCGGCACCGGTCTCATCTGGTCCGGTTTCCGGCCCAGCGACGATGCCTGTACCTACGGATATCTGATCCCTTCCAATATGTTTGCGGCGGTGATCCTGGGATATCTGGAAGAACTGGCGGGAGCGCTTTTTTCAGACCGGGAGCTGGAACAGGAAGCCGGGGCGCTCCGGGAAGAGGTACGGCAGGCCGTGGAGCGGGAGGGCAGGACCTATACGGAGGAAGCCGGCATGATCTACGCTTATGAAGCGGACGGATACGGCATGTATGAGCTGATGGATGACGCCAACGTGCCCAGCCTTCTGGCTATGGATTACCTGGGGTATCCGGCGGATCCCGAGACAGCAGAGAATACCAGGCGGTACATCCTGAGCGAGGCCAATCCCTTTTACTACAAGGGGGCAAAGGCGGCAGGGATCGGAAGCCCCCATACGCCGCCGGGTTATATCTGGCATATCGGACTGGCCGTCCAGGGGCTGACCAGCGGGGGCCGGGAGGAAAAGCTGGAGTTCCTTCAGACCATGGCGGATACCACAGGGGGGAAGGGCGTGATGCACGAGGGCTTTTCCTGTGAGGACGACAGCAGATACACAAGAGACTGGTTTTCCTGGGCAAATGCCATGTATGCGGAGTTGTTTCTGGATTACCTGGGGTATCGGCTGGTGAAGTAACGCCCAGGTTACTGTTCAAGGCGCCTTGCACTTTGCTGTAAGGCATCCGGCCAGGAAAGCTGCTGCAACACGGTTCGGGAGAGACGGATTCCGTCCGGAAAAAGGTATTCCATTATTTGTCCGGCGCGATTTCATCGGCCGTGAGTATAACAAATCATCAGACACGGAGGTTCATACAGAGATGTTTCACACAGACAGAAAATTAGACAGAAGGATCCAGGAAATAAAAAATTACAGATACCGCGATCTCATCCCCATGGAGGAATTTGCGGTGCGGGAGGATGTGCAGGGCGTGGTCAACCCGGAGGTGCCGGTCTGCTTTGACGGCTGGGACACCATCCGGACGGGGGACTGCTGGTCCGGCCGGGACCGGTATCTCTGGATGCACAGGGAGGTCATGATCCCGGAGGAATGGAAGGGCCGGCGGGTGGTCGGGATCTTTGATTTCGGCAGGACCGGAGCGGGAAATAATTCCGGCTTCGAGGCCATGTGCTATCTCAACGAAAAGCCCTATCAGGGAGTGGACATCAACCATATGGAGGTCTTTTTCCCGGAAGAGCTCTGCGGAAAGACCTTCCGGCTGACATTCCGCCTCTGGTCCGGGCTGGAGGGCGGCGGCGCGCCGAAAGACCAGGAGCATCAGATCAACCGGGCGGACCTGGGGTGCCTGGATGAAAAAACGGATGACTTCTATTATATGGGGTCTCTGATCCTGGATACGGTGAATCAGCTGGACGGCGGGGAGCCGGTGAAATACGATCTCAGGACCGCGCTGGATGCGGCCTGCCACTGCATCGACTGGTCCTACCCGGGGAGCGAAGCATTTTACGAGACGGTGCATCAGGCGGACGGCCTGCTGAATGAAAGGATCGACGGCATGAATAAGCAGTCCATGATCCAGGTCCACTGCGTCGGCCACACCCACATCGACATGGCATGGCTCTGGAGGCTGAAACACACCCACGAGAAAGCATCCCGCTCCTTTTCCACGGTGCTCCGCATGATGGAACTGTTCCCGGAATATATATTTCTCCAGACTCAGCCCCAGCTCTACGAATATATCAAGGAGGATTTTCCGGAGATCTATGAGGAGATCAAAAAGCGGGTGAAGGAGGGACGCTGGGAGACGGACGGCGGTATGTGGGTGGAAGCGGACTGTAACCTGACCAGCGGGGAATCCCTGACCCGGCAGCTTTTGATCGGCAGCCGCTTTTTGAAAGAGGAATTCGGCAAAGACGTGGAATACCTGTGGCTTCCGGATGTATTCGGCTATTCCTGGGCGCTGCCGCAGATCCTGAAAAAATCCGGGATCGACATGTTCATGACCACCAAGATCAGCTGGAACCAGTACAACCGTATGCCCCACGATACCTTCCGCTGGAAGGGGATGGACGGCTCCCAGGTGCTGACCCATTTTATCACCACTCCGGAACCGTGGAATGCGCCGGACTCCTGGTTCTATACCTACAACGGCCTTTTGACCGCCCGGACGGTGAAGGGGGTCTGGGATTCCTACAGCGAGAAGGAAATGAACAAGGACCTGCTGATCTCCTTCGGATACGGAGACGGAGGCGGCGGCGTAAACCGGGACCTGCTGGAAGCCAGAAGGCGGCTGGATAAGATCCCCGGCCTGCCCAATGTCAAAACTTCCACGGCAGGGGCGTATTTCCGGAAATTAAAAGAAAATGTGAGAAATACAGACCAGTATGTCCATACCTGGGACGGGGAGCTGTACCTGGAATACCACCGGGGCACCTACACAAGCCAGGGCTACAACAAGCGTATGAACCGGAAGATGGAGCTGCTCTACCGGAAGGCGGAATGGCTGACTGCCATGGAAGCGGTCCGGGAACAGGATTTGAGCAGGGCGGAGCAGGAGAAGCTCACAAAGGGCTGGAAAATGATCCTGACCAACCAGTTCCACGACATCATTCCCGGCTCCTCGATCCATGAGGTGTATGAGGATTCCCGCAGGGATTACGAGGTGATCCGGCAGATCGGGGAGGACGTGATCGCGGATTACCGGGAGCAGGCGCTGACACCTGAAAAGGATGCCTACACCGTATACAATGCTTCCGGCTGGGAGTCGGAGATCCTGGCGGAGATCCCGGAGTCAGAGACCGGGACATTTACCGACGGAGAGGGAAATGCGCTGATTTCCCAGCGGGGGGACGGAAGGTACTTTGTGCAGATCCCGGAGGTGCCGGGGATGGGGTACCGGAAGATCCTGTTCTGCAGAGGGGAGGCTTTGGAGCAGGAAGGGATGGCTGGCGAAAAAGAACCGGCAGAGCGGGGGGATCTCGCTTCAAGGAGAATGGAATTGCCGGAGCAGGATATCTTCACGGTCAGCGGAAAGCAGCTGGAAACCCCGTTTTACTCGATCACCCTGAATGATTACGGGCAGATCATCCGGCTGTATGACAAGCAGGAGGCCCGGGAAGTGCTGGCTTGCGGGGAGAGGGGCAATGTCCTGCAGGTATTTGAGGATAAGCCGCTGGACAACGACGCCTGGGACATTGACATCTTCTATCAGCAGAAAATGCGGGAGGTCACGGATCTGACCGCATTCGAAGTGACCTGCCGGGGGCCGCTGAAACTGGAGGTGCATATGGAATGGAAGTACATGAACACGTCCATTTCCCAGGATATGATCCTGTACCGGTTTGACAGAAGGATTGATTTCCGGACGGATGTGGATCTCCAGGAACGGCAGCAGCTCTTCAAGGCGGCATTTACGGTGGATGTGCGGAGCACCTTCGCGACCTACGACATCCAGTACGGCAATGTGCGCCGTCCCAACCACTGGAATACGAGCTGGGATCAGGCCAGATTCGAATCCGTGGGACACCGGTTTGCGGACCAGTCGGAGAGGAATTACGGGGTGGCGCTTCTGAACGACTGCAAATACGGATATGACGTGAAGGACAATGTGATGCGCATTTCCCTGCTCCGGTCCGGACTGCAGCCGGATCATCTGCAGGATCTGGGAAAGCATCGGTTTACGTATGCGCTGCTTCCTCACAGAGGAGATTTCGTGGAGGGGCGTGTGGTGCAGTCCGGATTTGCGCTGAACAACCCGGCGGACGTGTTCCGGGGGACGGAGCAGGCGGACAGCGGAAGCTTTTTCACGCTGGACAACGAGCAGGTGGAGATCGACGCGGTGAAGCGGTCGGAGGACGGACAATATCTGGTAGTGCGGCTCCATGACTTTGCCGGGGCAAGGCAGCATGTGACGGTGAAAACCGCATTTGCATATCAGGCATGGGCGGAAGGAAGCCTGATGGAAAAGCCGGTGTCGGAATTTACGGACGGAGACGTGACGCTGGAACTGCACCCATACGAGATCAAGACGATATTGTTCCGATTATAAAAAAGGCGGTCTATGCTGCGGCTGGTGGGATGCTGCCGCAGGAGATTGTGCGGGAATGCCATTTTTCGGCAGCCCCATGTTTACAAACAAACATAGATACAAGGAAGCGGAGATGACGGCATGGCGATTGTAACAGCATGCTTACAAACAAACATACATACAAGGGAGGATTTGCGATGCTTGGAGAGATATTTCATATAGAAAAGATAATGGGAGCGTGCGAAAAGATCATATACTTTCTGCTGATCAATGTATTTTTCTGGGGATCGAATCTCCCCCTGCTGCTGTTCTTCCTGTTCGTGGGGATCCGCCAGGCGGGGACATACCTGCCCCTGTTCCTGCTCTGCGCGGTCCCGGCGGGGCCGGCGCTGTGCGGGGTGTTCTTTTCCATGAACCGGGTCGTCCGGGGGATCGAGACCTCGGCCTGGAAGGATTACCGCGCCGGGTACGTGGACGCCTTCCTGAAAAAGCTGGGGATCGCGGCGATCCAGTTGATGCTGATCTGGATCTTCTGGACCAACATCCGGTTCTTTACAGTCCAGTGTCCGGTATTTCCGCTGGCCCTGCTGTTTATCCTGCTGTTTGCGGTGAGCCTTTTGATGACGCCGGATCTGTATCTTCTGGCATCCAGATATGAGATGAGCATCCGGGATATTTTCAAGGGGGCGCTGGTACTGTGCGTCGGCCAGCCGGTGCTGACATTTGGAAATACGGTGCTGCTGGCATTTGCCCTGATGCTTCTGGAAATCCAGGCGGGAATCTGCATTCTGTTTATTGTCAGCCTGTATGGTTTTGTGGTAGTATTTATAAATCAGAAGATCTTTCGGATGATGGAAGGGGATTCAGGCGAATGGAGAAGAAAAGGCCGAGACAATTGTACTTGAAAATGTTCCGTACCTATACCGCGATGGTGCTTTGTATTGTGGCGGCGCTGGTCCTCTATTTTATTTCCGCGACCAGGGGGAGACTCCTGGAAAACGGCCGGGAGGAGGCGGAGCGGATCAGCGGGGAGGCGCTTGCCTATACGGAAGGGATTCGGCAGATCGCGGATTATCTCCACAGGGATCTCTACCGCTCCCTGTCGGAGCTGGAGGATCTGCTGCAGTATTTCCGGCTGGAACCGGAGGAATACCAGCAGTATGCGCTGGGACGATACAGCGCCTCCGAGGAGCTGGTATATAAAGGTACGTTCAACTTCATGAATGAGGCATTTGAGGCATATCCCCGGCTGGAAAAAATAGAGCTGATCAGTTATGAGACGCAGCAGCTCACCGAGTGCCGTCCGGAAAAGATCGTTTACCCGGGGAAGGACGGAAAAGCCAGGCTGTCCCAGATCCGGAGCCTGGACTATTGTGAGCCGGGAAAGCTGGTCTATGTGAAAGAAATCCGGGAGACCGATACGATGGAGCCTGCGGGCTGCATTTTATTTACATTTGAGGCGGAAAAAGCGCTGGAAAGAATCCGGAGCTCCAGCCCTCTTGCGGAAATGGAGGTCACCTTTGGGGAGAGCCGGGTGATCTTTCAAAAGCCGGAAGACGCGGATGCCGCGCTTCGGATCCGGGACCGGCATTATTTTGCGTGCAGCGAATCCTCCGGGGAATATCAGATCCATACCTTTCTGGATGAACGGCAGGCCGCCCGTCTGCCCTGGACGACATTTCTGGCAATCCTGGCAGTGGGGGCGGCGGCAGGCGTGGTCGGAGTCTTTTTTGTGGACTATTACGCAAAACGCTTTACCGGACGGGTGGATGCCATCCTGGAAGCCATGAACCAGGTGACCACCGGGGATTTTCAGGTGCGCCTGGAAACGGGAAAAAAAGAGGATGAGCTGGACATGATCGCGGATCATTTCAACGGGATGTGCGGGAAGCTGGAACTGTATATCGAGAAAAGCTATCTGGAAGAGATCGAGCGGAAAAATGCCCAGATGCAGGCACTCCAGAGCCAGATCAACCCGCATTTCCTGTACAATACCCTGGAAGCCATCCGGATGAAGGCCATCTGCAACGGCGACCGCGAGGTGGGGAAAATGCTGTACAGCATGGTGGTCCTGTTCCGGAGCCAGTTAAAGGAGGCGGATGTGATCACTCTTGGACAGGAGCTGGATTACTGCAAGCAGTATCTGGAGCTGTTCGAGTACCGCTACCAGGGCTGCTTCCGGTCGGAGGTGGAATGTCCGGCGGAGCTGCTCTCCATGCCCATCATCAAATTCGTGCTCCAGCCTGTGATGGAAAATTATTTTATCCACGGCATCGAGCGGGAACGGCAGGACAATCTGGTGCAGATCCGGGCGGAGAAGAAGGGGGACACCCTGTTCCTGTATGTGAAGGATAACGGACGTGGGATGGACCCGGAGAAATTGGCGGAGAAGAACCGGGAGCTGCGGGAACACGCGGGGACGAACAGGCAGAACGAATCCATCGGCATCCACAATGTGAATCGAAGGCTCAGGGCGGTCTACGGAGAGAAGTACGGAATCTATCTGGAGCCGGTGCAGCCGAAGGGGCTGATGGTGGTGCTGATGGCCGGTGCGGAGGAAGGAAGCGTGCCGGGGGGATTTCCGGACAGGTGAAAAAGGAACGGCATCAAGGACTGCACAGGATCGTTACAGTAGAAAAGAGGAAGCATATGAAAAAGGTAATGTTGGTTGAGGACGAGGAATTTATCCTGCAGGGGATCCGCTGCATCATTGACTGGGAAGAGATTTCCATGACCGTGGTCTCTATGGCCCACAATGGCAGGGAGGCGCTGGAAATGTTCCGAAAGGAACCGGCGGATATCGTGGTGACGGATGTGGAGATGCCTCTGATGAACGGCCTGGAGCTTCTGGAAGAGATCCGGAAGATCGATCCCCGGACCCGGTGCATCATTTTATCCGGATATGATGAATTTGAGTATGCCAGGACCGCGTTAAAGCTGGATGTGGAGGAATACATCCTGAAACCGGTCAATGAGGAGCAATTGAAAGAGGCGTTGATCCATGCGGCGGAGCATTTTGACGAGATCGACCGGAAAAAGGCGGGGAACATGGAGGATAAGATCGGCTGGCACAGATTTTTGAAGGGCAGGCTGGATGAAACGGAGGCGGAAGCATTTATCGGGATGCTGCCGGAGATCGAACCGGGGGAAACGGTCACGGCGGCCATGATGAAGATCGATGCCGGCAGCCTGGAAAGGAAGGACGGTATGCAGGATGTCCTGATCGGGCTGCAAAAACTCCCCCGGAAGCTGAAAACCATTTATCTGTCCCCGGATACGCTGTTTCTTTTATTGTATATGGGGCAGGGAGATGTGTATACGGAGCAGGAAGATGCGTATACGAAGCGGAAAGAGGACAGTATCGGAGACTGCCGGGAATCCGGCGGCGAAGGGGCAGAAATGTTGGGCGGTTCTTGGGAACCACGTAAAATCGGCGGCATCGGATCAGAAAAGGCCGGCTTAATAGGGCATCCGGAGAGTAGCATGGCGGCGGAACTGTTCGGCAGCTTTCAGGATCATCTGGAAAGCACCTGCGGCATCCTGAGCTTTTTTACGATCGGTCCGTCCATCCAGGAATACCGGGAGCTCCCGGCATGCTATAAGATCATCTCGCGGCTGCAGAAATACAGACTTCTGGAGGGCTACGGCGTCTGCATTACAGAGAGCTTCATCAAGGACCGGAAGACCCAGGATGTGGCGATCGATGAGAATCTTCTCCGGAAAATGATCCTGAAAAAGGATAAGGAGGGCGCGCTGAATTATATCGAGGACCTTTTCATCAACAACCTGAAATCCGAGGTGGATGTGGATGTCCTGTACCAGCTTGCCCTGAAAATGGCGGTTCTGCTGCAGGATATCAAGGTGGAGTACAAGCTGGAGCAGTCCACGAATCTGCAGGCATTGACGGAGATGATCGAGAAGATCTACCAGGCGGATGATATTTTCGGACTGAAAACCATTTTCATCTCAGAGATCACGGAGATCATCCTGTATCTGCATACCGAGGATTCCCAGTATACGCCGGTGGTAAAGCAGATCATGGAGGAGGTCCGGAAAAATTATAAAGAAGACATGAACCTGAAAACCCTGGCTTACAAATACCATATGAATGCATCCTACCTGGGGCAGATCTTCCAGAAGGAGGTGGGGTGCTCCTTTACCCAGTACCTGAGCAACACGAAAAATAAGATTGCCAAGGACCTGATTCTGAATACGAATCTGAAGATCAATGATATCGCCAAGGAGGTGGGATATCCCGATACCAGTTATTTTTATCGGAAATTCAAGCAGTGCTACGGAGTGTCGCCGGCATCGCTGCGGGGGATGAAGAAGTATTGAGAGGAGGCGAAAATGAGTCGCCTCTTTTTCTTATAAAAATAAAAGACTGCCGCAGAATAAATGATACGTTTTAGTCTGCGGCAGTTCCTAAAATAAAGAAAGGAAGACGCAAAAATGAAATTAAATGGACTTGATAAAGAACTTGCCCCGGTTATGGTGGGGACTTCATCCGCATTGTTCACAGACGAGACCACGCCCTGGATCCCGACGAATCTGACGCAGGAAGAACAGTTTGCAGTCATCGACGAGCTGTGGGACATGGGGCTGCACTGCTTCGACTGCTCCGCGGGATACGGGGAAAAAAGCCTGGGGGCCTATCTGGCATCCAGAAACCGGGTCAATGAGGCGGTCATTCTGACAAAGGGCTGCCATCCGAATCCATTTCGGAAAAGGCTGACGCCCCGGGAGGTAGAATGGCTGGATCTCAGGCAGGCGGATCTGTAAAAAAGACTGCCTTTTTTCGATTATGTATTTGCCTTTTAATCAGCGGCTGCATCTTTTAAGTGCTCTTCCATAAGTTTATGAAGGCGGTCAATATCGGTGAAGAACAGCCGAATGCCTTTATTATGGAGACGAAGATTATTGTGAAGGCAATTAATAACGGTATTGGCTGTTGTTGTGTGAAGGGTCAGCGGTCGTCCCTGAAGAGTGTGGATATGGTCGAGATAATCCGCTGTAATAGGGAAGGCATTTTGAATCAGATATGCGGCATCTTTACCGCCGCATTTACCGAGGACAATCTTGGTACAACGCTTATATTTTTCAATCATTTTGTCGTGGAGTGCCTTGTACTTGGCGTACTGTGATGACACAGGGATCATCCAGAAGATGTCGGAGATTGGTGAGTCCTTTACGGCAAAGTAATGAGGGCGGTATCCGCCATTTTCGTGGTTAGACATAAGAGTTTCTTCATTTACGGTTGAAAAATAATCATCTTTAATGTGGTAAAAATATCCCTCAGACAAAATCATAGGCATCCTCCGATAAAAACACCTCACCTTCAAAATGAAGGTGAGGTAACATGTTCATACCGAATAATTTATGACTCGCGCCATCGGTAAGCGAGAACATTTTCGTATTGAATAACTTGTACCCCGCACCATCAATAAGCGGCAACATTTTCATATGTCTAGTATATTCTATTCATGGGAAAAATGCAATGGAAATTTTAAACATTGACAGACATCACCACCTTACAGCTGGAAAAATCCCAGTTTTTTCCCTGATTTTCACATAGAATATCTCCACTTCCCCAATTTTCCACCATAGAATTTATACATGGAAACTGAAAGTTTTCAACTAGGAATCCATCCCTCTTCCGGTATATAATGAAATTGTTCAGAACACGGAAATCATTTCAAACGAAGATGACAGAAAGAAGCCGGCAGTCTTCCCGTTATCCCCCCGCAGCTGCGCGGCAGCCGATGCGGGAGAAGCATCTGACACCGCAGGATGTGCAGATCCCAGCGGTGAAAAACTATCTGAAAGTGAAGGAGGTTGTGATGCAATGCACGACAAAAAAGTAAAGAAGAGGGGATTTTTTTCGAAGCTTAAGACCAACAAAGAGCTGCTGATCCTAAGCGCCCCGGGTGCAGTCTGGTTTT
>CATLCV010000162.1 GCA_949893755.1 uncultured Lachnospiraceae bacterium
CTTCGAGAAAATCGCCCGCATTGTCCGCCGTGATCCCTCCTCCGATCTGCAGGCCCCCGGGATATTCCCGCAGCGCGGAAAATGCCTGCCTCCTGTCTGCCTCATAGTAGGGGGAATCCTGACCATTCAGAAGGATCATGTGCCCGCCTGCGAGCCCGTCCTTTCTGTACAGCTTCGCATAATAAGCCGCGTCCAGTTCCGAAGCAAAATTGGTCTTTGCCTGGTCTCCCTGATCCTTGAGGCTTCCTCCTACGATCTGTTTTACTTTTCCGTTATGTATATCAATACAAGGTCTGAACCTCATTTTCCCGCTCCTGTCCTTCTCTGTCTCACCGCACCGTTTACATGGAACTCCCTTTATTCTGATCGAAGATTACAAATATGATGTCGCATGAAAATATAAGACGATCCTGAAATATGGAAAAAGGAGCCGTACTGCATCCCCGGCTCCCCTGCCTTTGTGCTATCCTCACGGCTGATAAAATCTGCCGCTCAGTATAGCTGCTGTCAGTTGTTACGCATCAAACCTTGATCAGGCGGTTCCTGTAACTATCTGTTATTGACGTCATCTGCCACATCGTCAATGCCGTCCCTTACATCATCTATCGCATCCCCGATCACGCCGTCCCCTTCATTTCTGTCGGTGGTTCCGTTATTGTTGGTGGTTCCGTTATTGTTGGTGGTTCCATTAGTCGTATTGTTCTTGTTGGTTCCATTCGTCGTGTTGTTCTTATCGGTCCCGTTGTTCTTGTTGGTTCCGTTGGTGGTATTGTTTTTGTTGGTGCTGCTGTTCCCGCCGGTAGCATCATTCATATTGTCGTTCCGGTCCACATTCTCCGTGTCTGTCTGGTCCGCGCCATTGGTATCATTGTTCCTGCCGCAGGCAGTCATACTCCCGATCACACCGGTACATACCATTAATAATAGAAGCTTCTTATATCTTTTCATAGTTTTTTCTCCCTTTCAAAAAATATTTTTTCATACATGTAATATCCGCAAAATTCCGGATACTATGTATGGAAATTTTTTCTAAAAATATTTTCCAAAGGTACAAAAAACTATACCCAAGGGCATCCCATTATGGCCATGCGGCCGTTTCACAAGGTATACCCAGGGGCATACTCAGCCAATACTTTCTAGCGCTTCTCCTTGATCTCACCGCTCCGGTACGCCGCCAGCAGCGCTTCCAGATCCGAGATCCGCTCTCTCAGGTCCATGCCCGCATCCGTATCGCCCACCAGGCGCCGTTCCATCACCCGCTTGATGATCACGCTCTCGGAGTGGATATCGCTTTCCCGTTCGATAGCCGCCTCTGTAGATTCGAAGGGCTCATGCGCCACCAGGCGCAGCCCGTAGGAATTATAGATCAGAGTATAGCCTGCGATCCCGGTCTCCTTCTGATATGCCTTGGAAAATCCCCCGTCAATGACCATCACCTTGCCGTTGCATTTGACCGGGCTTTCCCCATTTTTACGCTTCACCGGAACATGGCCGTTGACGATGTAAGCGCTCTCCGGCGACAGACCGAATTCCCGCATCACATTGTCGATCACGTCTTCATTTTCCAGAAGCTTATAATAGGGGTTCTTGTTTTCCACATGGGTCTCCTTCTCCGCCAGAAAATACCGCTCGAAGGTGGCCATCTTGTCCTTGCCGAACAGCGGAGAATCCGGGCTCAGCCAGATATACCACATGATGTCCTTTCCGTTTTCCCGGTCCTGTTCATCCAGGGCAAAGAAGCCCTTGCGCACATAGCGGTCCAGTGCGTCATACAGGGAACGCCCCTTGAAGGTATGTCCGAAAAGGCTCACCTCCCGCAGGCTTCCGTCCTCATTCAGGGGCACGCATCCGTGATACAGCAGGTTGTTGTTGTGCACCTTGTAGAGGTTTCCCTTTGTCAGCAGAAGCCGCATATGCTCCTGCAGCTTCTCACAGCCCAGAAACGCGCGTTCCAGGCGTTCCATCACTTCCGCTTCCTCCTCGGACAGCGCGTACGGGTCCTTCGGGTCAATGGTCGGGAAATTCATATCCAGCATCGCGTATTCCTTTCCATCCAGGGTAATGGTTCCTTTCTCATAATCGATCCTGTGGAGCAGTGCCCGGTTTTCCATATGAAATCCCTTCTGCCGCTGGACGATCTGTCCCTCCACCTTGAACTGGATCACGGAGATTGCCTTGTGGATCCGCAGGTTCATCTCCATCTCCGCCTTGCTGATCGTATTGTCCTGTCCTTTCAGGGTAAAGCAGGTACAGGGATCCGTCTCATAGACACGAATGGCAAAGGACGCCAGCGGCAGGAGATTGATACCGTACCCGTCCTCCAGAATATCCAGATTCCCATAGCGCGCGCAGATCCGGATGGCGTTGGCAATGCAGCCCCGCTGCCCCGCCGCGGCGCCCATCCACAGCACATCATGGTTCCCCCACTGGATATCCAGGGAATGGTAGTTCATCAGTTTGTCCATGATGATATGCGGCCCCGGTCCCCGGTCATAGATATCCCCCACAATATGAAGGTGATCCACGACCAGGCGCTGGATCAGGGAGGAGATGGCCGCAATAAACCCTTCCGCCCTGCCGATCCGGATGATCGTCATGATGATCTCATTGTAGTAGGATTCCTTGTCATTGACCTCCGCCTTCTCCGTGATCAGCTCCTCGATAACATAGGCAAAATCCTTCGGCAGGGCTTTGCGCACCTTCGAACGGGTATACTTGCTCGCCGCCCGCTTGCTCACCTCGATCAGGCGGTACAGGTTGACCTTGTACCAGTCCTCCATATTATCCTCTGTTTTCCTTACGATCCGCATCTTCTCCTTCGGATAATAGATCAGCGTCGCCAGAGACCGTTTTTCCTTTGTACTCAATGTATTGCCGAAGACCTCATCGATCTTGCGGCGCACAGACCCGGAACCGTTCTTCAGCACATGGGCAAATGCCTCATATTCGCCGTGCACATCCGTAATAAAATGTTCCGTCCCCTTCGGCAGATTTAAGATTGCCTGTAAATTAATGATCTCCGTAGACGCCGCCGCGATCGTAGGATACAGATCCGACAGCCGTTCCAGATATCTTGTCTCTAAATTCTTCATTCAAATATCCCTCATTTGCGTCCCATGAAATCTTCTTAAAACTGAATCACATCGCTCATATCATACATGCCTGCCGGCTTTCCCGCCAGGAACCTGGCAGCTTCCACGGCTCCCTTGCCGAATACGCTTCTGGAAAACGCGGTATGCTTAAACTCGATCACCTCGTCCACACCTGCAAAGATCACTTCATGCTCTCCCACGATTGTCCCGCCGCGGACCGCGGAGATCCCGATCTCCTTGCCGTCTCTCTTCCGGCGCACCTGGCTTCTGTCGTATACATAATGATATTCTCCGTCCAGCGCTTCGTTGATGGAATCCGCCAGCGCCAGCGCCGTGCCGCTTGGAGCGTCCAGCTTCTGGTTGTGGTGGCGTTCCACCAGCTCCATGTCATATCCTGCCGGGGCGAGCACCTTTGCCGCGTCCTTCAGAAGCTTCAGCAGCAGATTGATCCCCATGGACATATTCGCGGACTTCAGGATTGCCGTTTTTTCGGATGCTTCGGCAATCTTCTTCAGCTGCTCCTCCGAATATCCCGTGGAACAGAGCACCGCCGGGACTTTTCTTTCCACACAGTACGCCAGAACGTCCTCCAGGGCGGAGGCGACAGAGAAGTCGATCACCACATCCACGCTGACATCACATTTTGCAATGGTGTCAAAGACCGGATAAGGATTCTGCACCTCCTGATAGGTATCTACTCCCGCTGCGATCGAGATTCCCGGATCCTCCTTCACCAGGCCGGTGATCATCTGTCCCATCCTTCCGTTGCATCCATGCATCAAAACATTTACCATGTTGTTCTCCTCCTCGTCTATGATATGAGCCTGCTGCCCAAAAAAGGTCTCAGACATAAATAAAGGATATCACATTTGAGAAGATTCCTCAATAAATGATATCCCTTTAACAAACTTTTCATTTTTCATAGGACTGCTATCATAAACGCTTCTATTTTTCTCTCTTCTAATCCTCCTCCGGGCATTCCAGCTTGCTGACGGATACCTCGTATGCCGTCCGCGTCTCTGTCTCTGTCTCTGATAATTTTTTCACATAATCCCGGCTCTGGATCCTGCCCAATATCCGGACATGCTCCCCCACCTCGAAGCCGGACGCGTAGCGCGCGTTCCTGCCCCAGCAGATACAGGGGATATAATCTGATTTTCCATAGGGGCGGTTCACTGCCAGCAGCAGGTCCGCGATCTCCCTCCCAAGCGGTGTCTTCCGATAGATGGGCTTTTTGCAGATGTAGCCTTCCAGAAGGATGTGGTTGGTCTTTGCCCCGTCCAGCTCCTCCTCGATAAATTCTGCTTCCCGGACAAACACGGACAGCACAAGGCGGTTCTTCTGCTCCTCATGCCTGTTGTAGGACCGGAACTGTCCGGATACCATGATAAATTCTCCGGTGTAATCCTGCGTCACGTCGATCAGCCGTTCTGAGATCATCAGCGGGATCCGGTCCTCGGAATTGCTCAGCCGGCGTACCAGCACGTCTACCATGTAAAAGCCTTCCCCGAAGACTTCATGGCTGTATGTAAATCCGGACGCCACCTCACCCATGATCGTTACCTGGTTGTTTTCAATAATCTTATCTGACATAATTTATAGGTCTCCCTTCCTCTGTGCGGTATTTTTGAGTCACTACTAATTTTATGTCGGGCAGTCTTAGGATAGAACAAAAATCCCCCCTAAATCGTTCGACATTTTCTCTCGACAATTTTCCTCTTTTTTTCCTCTATATTTTATGATAGAATGAGTACGCTGTAAATATGCAGCCGCGCATTTTTATACTTTATTGATTTAGAAAGAGGTATCACATCATGAAGACAAAACGAGAAGATGTAAGAAATATTGCGATCATCGCTCATGTAGACCACGGCAAGACGACCCTGGTGGATGAGCTTTTAAAACAGAGCGGCGTATTCCGTGAAAATCAGGAAGTGGCGGAGCGCGTCATGGATTCCAATGATATCGAACGGGAACGCGGCATCACGATCCTGTCCAAGAATACCGCCGTATTCTACAAGGGCACCAAGATCAATATCATCGATACCCCGGGACACGCGGATTTCGGCGGCGAGGTGGAGCGTGTCCTCAAGATGGTCAACGGCGTCATCCTTGTAGTGGATGCCTTCGAAGGCGCCATGCCGCAGACAAAATTCGTACTGCGCAAGGCTCTGGAGCTGGACCTTCCGGTCATCGTATGCATCAACAAGATCGACCGTCCCGAGGCCCGCCCGGACGAGGTGATCGACGAAGTCCTGGAGCTGTTCATGGATCTGGACGCCTCCGATGAGCAGCTGGAATGCCCCTTTGTCTACGCTTCCGCAAAGGCAGGCGTGGCCGTGCTGGATCTGACGGACGAGGAAAAGAACATGGAACCGCTGTTCGAGACGATCCTGAATTACATCCCGGCTCCGGAGGGCGATCCCGATGCCCCAACCCAGGTCCTGATCAGCACCATCGACTACAATGAATACGTGGGCCGCATCGGCGTGGGCAAGGTGGACAACGGCACCATCTCCGTGAATCAGGAGGTGCTCCTGATGAACCACCATGATCCGGACAAGCAGCAGAAGGTCAAGATCAGCAAGCTCTATGAGTTTGACGGGCTGAATAAGGTGGATGTAAAGGAAGCAGGCATCGGTTCCATCGTTGCCATCTCCGGCATCTCCGACATTTCCATCGGAGATACCCTGTGCTCCCCGGAGAATCCGACCCCCATCCCGTTCCAGAAGATTTCCGAGCCTACGATCTCCATGCAGTTCATCGTCAACGACAGTCCCTTCGCCGGACAGGAGGGTAAATTTGTCACCTCCCGGCATATCCGCGACCGCCTGTTCCGTGAGCTGAACACCGATGTCAGCCTCCGGGTGGAGGAGACGGAAAACGCGGACAACTATAAGGTTTCCGGCCGCGGGGAGCTCCATCTGTCCGTACTGATCGAGAATATGCGACGGGAGGGCTATGAATTTGCGGTCAGCAAAGCCGAGGTGCTGTACAAGACAGACGAGAACGGAAAAAAACTGGAGCCCATGGAGACCGCCTACGTGGATGTTCCCGACGAATTCACCGGCACTGTGATCGAAAAGCTCAGCCAGCGGAAAGGAGAGCTGCAGGGCATGAACAGCATCGGCAGCGGATATACCCGGCTGGAATTTTCCATTCCGGCCCGGGGGCTGATCGGATACCGGGGCGAATTTCTGACCGATACCAAGGGAAACGGAATCCTGAACACCAGCTTTGAAGGCTATGCCCCCTACAAAGGGGACATTCAATACCGGAAGCAGGGTTCCCTGATCGCCTTTGAGACCGGGGAGTCCGTCACCTACGGACTGTACAGCGCCCAGGAGCGGGGCACTCTGTTCATCGGTCCCGGCGAAAAGGTCTATTCCGGCATGGTGGTGGGCCAGAACGCCAAAACGGACGATATCGAGCTGAATGTCTGCAAGACCAAGCACCTGACCAACACCAGGTCGTCCAGCGCGGATGAGGCACTCCGCCTGACCCCGCCTCACATCCTGAGCCTGGAACAGGCGCTGGACTTTATTGACACGGATGAGCTTCTGGAGGTCACTCCGAAATCCCTGCGCATCCGGAAAAAGATCCTGGATTCCAGACTGCGCAAGCGCAGCAATCAGAATCAGCAGAAATAACGGATCCGCCCCGCGGCCAGGCATATGGCCGGGGCAGAAAAATACGCTCTGCAAAGGAGGCAGCCGGACAATGAAAGAATATATGACTTTATTTTTAAAGCGTCTGACCAATCTTCTGGAGTACGTCATCGCACTGCTCCTGGCAGCCGGTATCCTGATCATGACGGTCCGGCTGATCCTGACCTTCGGCAATCTGTCGGATTTTAACAAATATCCGAATTATGACGATCTGCTGACCACCTGCTTTAACCTGGCCATTGGGATCGAGATGGTGCGCATGCTCTATTTCCATTCTCCCCAGACCATGTATGAGGTTCTGCTTTTTGCCATCGCAAGGCAGATCATCATCGACCACTCCTCCCCGATCAACAGCCTGATCGGTGTGGTCTCCATCGCCATCCTGTTTGCCACCCGCAAGTTCCTGTTCGTGACCTTTGACGAATCCGACAAGATCCTCTTCCGTGCCAGCCAGAAAGTGCGCAGCGTCAACCGGCTCATCCATCTCAACCTTCCTTATGACGGGGACGAGACACTGCGGGACATTCTCCTGAAAAAACTGCAGGATGAGGACACCTATCCGGGGGTCGGCGCGTGTATCTATTTCCCGGACTGCGCCCTGCGCATTGCCAAGATCACGGATGGGAAAATTACAAGAATTGAAGTGATTCGTCCTATACATTAACTCCTTTTCATGTTATAATAGGGACAAGTCTAATATGAGTAAAGGAGTTGATCTGCATGAAATTTATTATCAGTGGAAAAAACATCGAAGTAACACCCGGACTGAAAAGCACAATTGAACAAAAACTCGCAAAACTGGAAAGGTATTTCACTCCTGAAACGGAAATCATCGTAACGCTCAGTGTGGAGAAGGAACGGCAGAAGATCGAGGTCACGATCCCTGTAAAGGGCAATATCATCCGTTCCGAGCAGACAAGCAATGACATGTACGTATCCATTGACCTGGTAGAAGAGGTGATTGAGCGTCAGCTCCGCAAATACAAAAACAAGCTGGTCGCGCGCAGCCAGGGACATCCCACCGCTGCAGCCTCTCCAAGTAATTTTAAAAAGGAATTTTTCGAGTCCGAGGAAGAATCCGAAGAAGACGGCGAGATCCGGATCGTCCGTACCAAGAAGTTTGGGATCAAGCCCATGTTCCCCGAGGATGCCTGCATCCAGATGGAACTGCTTGGACATAATTTCTTCGTATTCAGCAATGCGGAGACCGACGAGGTCAATGTAGTATATAAGAGAAAAGACGGGGCATTCGGTCTGATCGAGCCTGAGTTCCATTAAGAGACTGTAGAAAAACAACTGATACAAATTGCACAGGATGTGTCCGTTATTTTCCTACAGACCTTCTAAGCATCAGTCGTATAAAAAAGCCCCCGGCAAGCGCGTCACTTGCCGGGGGCTTTTTTATACGGCTGCGGGCACAACGCCCGGGAACCTCTGACAGAAGCCGCATATGCGGCGGATCGTCCGTGCGGCAGGCATGTCGATGATCTACCTGATCCTTAGAATACCATCGCCTCGCCTCCCTGATAAGCGAACCTGCACGCCCGTTCCCTCCGGACAGACGCCTGAGCATTGGTCGCTTCCGTGACTGCCTTTATAAACGCCGCCTCTTCCTCAGCCGCAACCAGAGTGGAAAGAGTCACCGTCTCCGCGTAATCCGCGTCAACCGTGGGCAGCCCGCGCTGGGCCAGAAGGTACTGCAGCTTTCCCAGCCCGGAATAATCCGTCTCGATCTTCAGTTCATACCCGTCTATCTTCGTGATCAGCGTACTTGCGGCAATCCCCGCCTGAGCCGACTGGGTATAGGCACGCACCAGGCCGCCGGTTCCAAGCAAAGTTCCGCCGAAATACCGGGTCACCACCACAAGGACATTTTTCAGGCCATGCCCCCGGATCACCTCCAGGATCGGCTTCCCTGCTGTCCCTCCCGGTTCCCCGTCGTCACTGAACCGTTCCTGGACCTGTTCCTCTCCGATCACATATGCCCAGCAGTGATGGCGCGCGTCCCAGTACTGTTTCTTAATATTCCCCAGGATCTCCGCCGCCTCCTCTTCCGTTTCCACCGGAAACACTTCCCCGATAAAACGGGATTTTTTTTCTACGATCTCCCCTTTTCCGCCTTCATATACGGTACGGTAATCCATCTCAACACCTCTCCGCAATCTCATACAGCAGCCGCTTGGAGTCCTCCCATCCCAGACAGGGATCCGTGATGGATCTGCCGTAAACGTGATTGCCACAGCCGATATCCTGTCGTCCTTCCTCAATATAACTCTCGATCATCACGCCCTTCACCAGCCTGCGGATCTCCCGTGAATGCGCCCGGCTGTGCAGCACCTCCTTCACGATCCGGATCTGCTCCTTATACCGCTTTCCGGAATTGGAATGGTTGGCGTCAATGATGCAGGCCGGGTTCGCCAGCTTCCTTTCCTGGTACATCTCCCAGAGACGTATCAGGTCTTCATAGTGGTAGTTGGGCAGGGTGCGACCATACTGGTTGACGCCGCCCCGCAGGATCACATGTGCGTAAGGGTTGCCGCTTGTGGTCGCGTCCCACCCGCGGTACAGGAAATTATGGCCGTGCTGCGCCGCCACCACCGAATTGAGCATCACGGAAAAATCTCCGCTGGTGGGGTTCTTCATCCCCACCGGGACCTCGATCCCGCTGGATACCAGGCGGTGCTGCTGGTCCTCCACAGAGCGCGCGCCCACAGCCACATAGGATAAGATATCGGACAGATAACGGTAGTTCTCCGAGTAGAGCATCTCATCCGCGACCGGAAGCCGGAACTGCTCCAGCACCCGCATATGCAGATGGCGGATCGCAACCAGGCCTGCCAGGAGGTTGGGCGCCTTCTCCGGATCCGGCTGATGGAACATTCCCTTATATCCTTCTCCCGTAGTCCGCGGCTTATTGGTATAGACTCTCGGTACAATGATCACTTTCTCCCTGACGGCCTCCTGAACCGGCACCAGACGGCTGATATAATCGCATACAGCCTCCTCATTGTCCGCCGAACATGGACCGATGATGACAATAAAACGGTCGCTCCTTCCGCTGATGGCATCCTGCAGCTCCCTGTCCTTCTCCTCCTTACATTTTGCCACCTCCGCAGACACCGGATACAGCTCCTTGATCTCCTTCGGTGTCGGCAGTTTCTTTTCCATAATAAAGCTCATACTCTCTTCCTCCTTGTGTTTTCAGCATCCCATCTCTGTTGTCAGGCAGTGCTTCATAAAAGACATAGCCAGAGTTGCCGCGATCCGCGGGGCTGACCGTCCGCGGATCGCTGCCCGGATGCATCTCTGACTATGCCTTTTTCCTCTCTGTTTATTCCGTTGTAGAGCTGTCAGATCCTCCGGAGGATCCCGATGTGGTTCCGCCGGAAGAGCTTCCTCCGGTTGTCCCGCCGGTACTTCCGCTCTCACCGTCAGACGAAGAACCGTTTCCGCTTCCGGAGGTGGTTGAGTCCCCGTCGCCCTCCTTATCATCGTCTTCCTTCTCTTCCACCACAGGCGCCCTATAATGTCCGGAGCAGCTCACCGTAGGCGCATTTTCCGCAAAATATTCCGTAAAGGCCGGACAGCTGCTGGTCGCCAGAAAGCCTGTCTGCTGACAGATCGTTTTCTGCTGAATGGTCGGCGGCATGGTAAATTCCTGACGCGGCAGGCCTTCGTGCACCCGGTTCATGATGTTTTTCCAGAGCACTTCATGCCATACCTGGTTATAGATATTTTCCATCGGCTTGCCGCAGTCGTATCCGCCCCATACGGAAGCCGTAAAATACGGCGTATACGCGGAAAACCACAGGTCGCGGCTGTACTCCGACGTACCGGTCTTGCCTGATACCGGCATGTTGTACATCTGCGCCGCCGTACCGGTACCTCTGGTGACCACATCCTGCATGGCGCTTGTCAGCAGCGCGGCCGTCGTGTCCTTAAGCACCTGATGGCTGTCCTTGATCTCGTTATCCAGCAGTACATTGCCGTCATGATCCAGAACCTTGCTGTACAGGACCGGTTTGATATACGTTCCGTTGTTGGCAATGGTCGCATAGGCTGCCGTCAGTTCCAGATTTGTGACACCCAGGGTCAGGCCGCCGAGGGCGGTCGGAAGCTGGACATCGGTAAAGTCCGGATACGCCGGATTATCGTAATTCACGATCGTAGTAAATCCGAAATTGATCAGATAATCATAGCCCAGCTGAGGGGTGATCGCCTGCAGGGTCTCCAGAGCACATACGTTCATGGAATGCAGGATGGCGTAGCGCACCGTCGCGCTTCCCAGATAAATGCCGTCCCAGTTGTTCGCCTTCTTGTTCGGATCGTTGGGATATTGGAAAGGCCCCTTATCCGGAATCGGAGTCGCCAGTGTATATCCCGCCGCGTCGATGGCCGGCGCATAGGCGGACAGCGGCTTAAAGCAGGATCCCGGCTGCCGGGTGGAATCCGTCGCCCGGTTCAAAGAAAGGCTGGCCGTCTTCTGTCCTCTTCCGCCGACCACTGCCAGAACCTCTCCGGTATGCTGGTCCATGAGCACGACCGAGGTCTGAGGCTGTGGTGTGATATCCCTCCACTCTTCTACGGTATCCGCTTCCGTGATCCCCAGCGTGGATTTGTACTCGTTGATCGCCTGCTCCGCCTCCTCCGGCGAGGAGAACAGCAATGCATATTCCCGTCCCCAGGCGCCTCTCACATACTCTTCCAGCATCTCCTTGCTGTAATTCTCAATGTCTCCGTTTTCCCGGTAAATCGTCAGCGCAAAGTCCAGTCCGAATTCTGTCCCCGGGGGATAGACCGCACTGTTGGCAACCTCCTCGTCGCAGATTGCCTGGATCCGAAGATCCTGGGTGGACGTGATATCCAGGCCGCCGCTGAGGACCGTGGTCTGGGCCTGCGCCTCCGTATATCCCTTCCGCTCCTGAAGATCCTGGATCAGCTGCGCGTAGAGCTGATCGTTAAAGTAGGAATAGGGCGTTGTATTCTGCACCGGCGGGGTCTGGACAATCCGCTCATAGACCGCGTCCGTATCCGCCATCGCCTCGTCATAGGCCGCCTGAGATATATAATCCTGATCCAACATATGATCCAGCACGTCCTCCCGGCGTCCCTTGTTGGCCTCCGGGTGGAGGATCGGATCATATCCGGACGGACTCTGGGTGATTCCTGCGATCAGCGCGCTCTCCGAAAGCGTCAGCTCCGACACGTCCTTACCGAAATACCGCTCCGCCGCGCTCTGCACCCCAAGACAGCTCTGCCCCAGATTGATGGTATTCATATAGGCTTCCAAGATCTCATCCTTGGACATCTGCTTCTCGATCTCTATGGCAAGGAACTGCTCCTGGATCTTTCGCTCCAGCCTGTCGTAGAATGTCTTTTCATCCATGAAATTGATAAATACATTGTTTTTGATCAGCTGCTGGGTCAGGGTACTGGCTCCCTCGTCAAAGTTGCCTGATGTAATTCCCTTTACACCGGCTCGGATGATACCCTGCAGGTCGATCCCGTTATGCTGGTAAAAACGCTCGTCCTCAATGGCGACGAATGCCTTGCCCAGATAATCCGGGATCTCGTCGATTGATTTATAAACACGGTTGGAGCCGGCCCGTAAAAATTCTTCCGTCTGCGTCCCGTCCTTCGCGCGGACCACCGATATATAGCCTGTTGGCTTAACCTGGGAAGGAGTCACGGTCGGGCTGTTGTCAAGGATCTTCTTTACAAAATAACCCACACCTCCGACACCAACCACCGCAGTCAGAAGGACACAGATGATCAGGGCCTTGAAAAAACGGACTCCCACCCGCTTCTTCTGCATATTTTTTTTCGAGGAGATCTCTTTTTTTCGTTTCTCCAGATGTTCTTTTCCGTAATTCATGAATCCTGCCCTCCTTTTACATGCTATTTATTATACTGCGAGTCAGATAAATCTGCCGCGCAGTATAACATGATGCACACAGCCGCATAAGGAAACATGCCGCTTTGCGGCTGCGGCTGGCGCACTTGCGCTTCAGCGCAATTCATATTATATTTTGTCACCAATTTTCGCCAGAAAATTGATGACCTGCTTGCGCTTCAGCGCAATACCTATTATACCAAATTTGTTTTTCTAAATAAAGAAAAAAAACAAAAAGTTCATATATATCAGGAAATTTAAGAAAATCTTTCGAATTCATACAAAAAACCTGTCATCGACAGGTCTTTTGTATCTATGCAGAAAGCCTGCCGCTGGCAGCCTTTCTGCATACGATGGTATAAAAAGTATGCGTCTTGACACACACTCGCGCCGAAGCACATCTGCTGCGGCATTTTCCTTCTCAGGCATCCAGCATCATCTTTGCCGATCCGCAGATTCCGGCATCGTTGCCCAGTGTTGCCAGCTTAAATTCAATTTCCC
>CATLCV010000163.1 GCA_949893755.1 uncultured Lachnospiraceae bacterium
ACGGACAAGCTTATAGATTTCGGCTTGTCAGTACACAAAGACATGGGGTAAGGGTGGAAAGGCAGTGTAAGAGACTACCGCCTCTCTGGTAACAGCGAGGGCACATGTAAACCCCATCCGAAGCAAGACCGGAAGAAAGCGATGTGGCGGCCCGTCACGCTTTAGGTAGGTCGCTTGAGCCTGGCGGCGACGCCGGGCCTAGATAGATGATTGTCCAACGACATAACCCGGCTTATCGTCTTGCTTAAATCTGAAACTATTTTTATAAAGAAAGAAGGCACACCAATGGGAATGACTGTAAATGCACAGCTGCCTCTGCCGGCAGACTTAAAGGCAGAATATCCTCTGACAGAGAAGCTGCGTCAGATAAAAAAGGAAAGGGATCAGGAAATCCGGGATATTTTTACCGGGGCTTCGGATAAGTTTATCGTATTGGCAGGCCCCTGCTCTGCGGACAATGAGGATTCGGTCTGCGAATATGTGACCCGGCTTGCCAGGGTCAGTGAAAAGGTTTCGGACCGTCTGATGGTGATCCCGCGGATCTATACGAATAAGCCCAGGACGACCGGAGAAGGGTACAAGGGGATGCTGCACCAGCCGGAGCCGGATAAGGCGCCGGACCTCTATGCGGGGATCCTGGCGATCCGGAAGATGCATATCCGGGTCATGGAGGAGAGCGGACTGACCGGAGCGGATGAGATGCTTTATCCGGAGAACCGGAGCTATCTGGATGATATCCTGTCCTACGAGGCTATCGGGGCGCGTTCCGTAGAGAATCAGCAGCACCGGCTCACGGCCAGCGGCATGGATATTCCCATCGGAATGAAGAACCCTACCAGCGGCGACTTTTCGGTGATGTTAAATTCCGTCATTGCGGCGCAGAATTCCCACCGCTTTATCTACCGGGGACTGGATGTGAGCACAGAGGGCAACGAGCTTGCGCACGTGATCCTGCGGGGCGGCGTAAATAAGTATGGAACCTGCATCCCCAATTATCACTATGAGGATCTGGTACGGCTGCTGGATATGTATCAGAAAAAAGAGTTAAAGAATCCGGCGGCGGTGATCGATGTGAACCACTCTAATTCGGACAAGAAGTTCCGGGAACAGATCCGCATCACCAGCGAGGTGCTCCATAGCAGGAGCTACAACCCGGAGCTGAAAAAGCTGATCAAGGGAGTGATGATCGAGAGTTATCTGGTGGAAGGCTGTCAGAGCATCGACAGCGAACGGGTCTATGGAAAATCCATCACCGATCCCTGTCTGGGATGGGAGGATACCGAGCATCTGATCTATGAGATCGCGGAGAGGTGCTGAGATCTTGCCGCAGGGAGGACTAAAAGCAGCTTGCTGTGAGGGGCGGCTGCGGCGAAGCTTATATAGATGATATAAAAAATACAGCCTTCCGCAGATCACATGCGCAGGCTGTATTTTTATATTGCTGTTTTAAAATGAATCCATCTGTGCAGGATCATTTCATGCTGCGGTGCTTCTCCTCGCAGTACTTGCAGCGGTAAACCTGGTTCTCCTCATCCGTCAGGATAAAGATATGGTCCAGACCCTGCTCGATGGATGTGATGCATCTCGGGTTCTTGCATCGGATCACATTCTTGATCTCCGCAGGAAGCTTTAACAGCTTTTTCTCTACGATCTGTTCGTTCTGGATGATATTGACCGTAATGTTGTGGTCAATGAATCCCAGAATATCCAGGTCCATAAAATCAATGGGGCACTCGATCTTGATGATATCCTTTTTGCCCATCTTGCTGCTCTTTGCGTTCTTGATGATGGCAACACAGCAGTCCAGTTTATCCAGATGCAGGTACTTGTAGATTTCCATACTTTTTCCTGCCTCGATGTGATCTAAAACAAAACCTTCGGAAAGCTTTCCAACGTTCAATGTACTATTTACCATATTCGGCCTCTTTCTTTTTCTACTTTTCTATATTAAAGTTCTACTTGAGCTATGTTCAAAAATCAGTCCACATGGATATCCAAAAGCGTCAGGATCAGCGCCATACGCACATAGACGCCGTACTGTACCTGACGGAAATACGCGGCGCGGGGATCGTCGTCCACCTCTACGGAGATCTCGTTGACCCTGGGAAGGGGATGGAGCACATACATATCCTCGGGCGCCAGCTTCATTTTCTTGCGGTCCAGGATATAAAAATCCTTCATCCGAACGTAATCCTCTTCATTGAAGAAGCGTTCCTTCTGAACTCGGGTCATGTACAGGATATCCAGCTCCGGAAGCGCGTCCTCCAGACGGACCACCTCTTTATACGGGATCTGCTGTCTGTCCAGGACATCCTGGCGCATATAATCCGGGAGCCTTAATTCCTCCGGAGAGATCAGAAGGAAACGGATGCCGGTGTAGCGGACCAGGGCATGAATCAGGGAATGTACGGTACGGCCGAATTTTAAGTCCCCGCAGAGGCCGATGGTCAGATTATCCAGACGTCCTTTCAGATTCTTGATGGTCAGAAGGTCGGTCAGAGTCTGGGTCGGATGCTGATGTCCTCCATCGCCCGCGTTGATGACCGGAATGCCGGAATGCTGGCAGGCCACCATGGGAGCTCCTTCCTTGGGATGTCTCATGGCGCAGATATCCGCGTAGCAGGAGACCGTCCGGATCGTATCGGATACGCTTTCCCCCTTCGCGGCAGAGCTGGAATCCGCAGAGGAAAATCCCATCGTATTGCCGCCCAGATTCAGCATGGCGGCTTCATGGCTCAGGCGCGTCCGTGTGCTTGGCTCATAAAATAAGGTCGCAAGCGTCTTGCCTTCGCAGGCATGAGCATATTTTTCGGGATGTGCCTCGATATCCTGTGCAAGTTCCAAAAGAGTGTCCAATTCCTCAACAGATAAATCCAGAGGGCTCATCAAGTGTCTCATAAAATACCTCCTCGTACTTTGTGTGAATGATCACGGTAATAACGATTCAAAGCCGTATGTTTTTGGGAAAAGGAAAACAGAAAATATAAATAAATCAAATGAATTGAAAATCTTTCCCGGACAGGAAATAGAAAATGCGGAAATAAAAGGAACAGTGATACAACGACAAGCGGTGACTGGTCCTGGTTTGCGCCTTCGTATCATATTGCATCTGATCTGGCTCATCTGTCTGCCTCCTTTCTCCGGATACGGATTCTGATGTTACTGTTCACAGCAACATTCTTTTACATACAATATCTTAAAAATGACCCTTTGTCAACAACATTTTGAAAAATATGTTTTGTTAAAATAGTAGCATTTATTAAAAAAATATATTATACTAATAAGAATGAATTGAAACAGGGACAAAGGAGAAGAGAGTATGGCTGCACTGGAAGACTTGAGGGTACGTTTGGATGGGATCGATGAGCAGATCGTCCGGCTCTATGAAGAGCGGATGAAGGTCTGCGAGGAAGTGGGGGAGCTTAAGGTACAGAACTGGGGACGGGTGCTGGACCGGCAGCGGGAGCGCAATAAGCTGAACGATGTGGCTTCGAAGGCTTCCAATGAGTTCAATAAAAAAGGGATCCAGGAATTATACGAGCAGCTCATGTCCATGAGCCGGAAGCTGCAGTACCAGCAGATGGTGGAGGCAGGGGCCCTGGGGAAGCTGCCCTTCATCGGGATCGATTCCCTGGAAAAGGATACGGCCCGTGTAGTCTATCAGGGAGTAGAAGGCGCCTACGGACAGGCGGCCATGCTGAAATATTTTGGGGAAGGCTGCAATAACTTCCATGTGCGGACCTTCCGGGACGCCATGGAGGCCATCGAGGACGGAGCGGCGGATTATGCGGTGCTGCCGATCGAGAATTCTTCGGCGGGAGCGGTGACAGAGGTCTATGACCTTCTGGTGGAATTTGAAAACTATATCGTAGGAGAGACGATCCTTCCGGTGCGGCATACTCTGGCCGGACTTCCGGGGACGGACCTGAATGAGATCAGGCGGGTCTATTCCAAGGCGGAAGCCCTGATGCAGACTACCCGTTTTCTGGACGAGTATCCGAACTGGCAGCAGATCAGCGTGGTCAATACGGCGGTTGCGGCAAAGAAGATCCTGGAAGACAAGGATCCCGCCCAGGCGGCGGTCTGCAGCGCCTATGCGGCACAGGTTCACGGGCTTTCGGTGCTGGTGGACGGCATCAATGACGAAATGAATAACTCCACCCGTTTTATCGTGATCACCAACCAGAAGGTATTTCTCAAGGACGCGTCCAAGATCAGCATCTGCTTCGAGGTGCCTCACCAGAGCGGATCCCTGTACCGGCTGCTGTCACATTTTATATACAATGACCTGAATATGTCCAAGATCGAATCCCGCCCGGTGGAAGGGAAGAGCTGGGAGTATCGGTTTTTCGTGGATTTTGACGGCAACATGGGAGACGCGGCGGTGAAGAATACGATACGGGGGCTGAGAGAAGAAGCGATCAACCTGAAGATCCTGGGGAATTATTGATGGATGATCAGTTTACAAATAGGGGAAAAGATATGCGAACGAATGAACTGATGCTTTATAAAAATATGGAACATGGGGATATCCTGCTGGATATGACCTTTTTGATGGAGAATTACGAGAACGAATACTATAATCAGGAGGATCTGAGGAGCCTCCTCTTCGAGTGCGTCAATGAACTGCTGGAGATCGCGGCACAGTATGGGTTTGAGGGCAATCTGTGGCATGCCTACCTGACCTTTCTGCTGGCCAATCATGAGAATGCGTACAGTACGTCCTGCGAGATCGTGGGACAGGTGAACGGCAGCATCAATCAGATCGTGCTCCATGATTTTGAGGTGATCAAAGAGCTGTTTGACTATGATTTCGGACCCATGCAGAAGGCATTGAACGCCGACTGCTTTTCCATCCTGCTGGATTATGAGAATATCAATGCTTCCAGCAAGGTATTCAACAAACGGATCCGGGATCGGATCTGCGGTTTGAGCCGGTCCCTGGGTGAAGCGGCAGGGACGGAGGAATTTAAACAGTGCCTGACCCGGTTTTATCAGGAATTCGGGGTGGGGAAGCTGGGACTTCACAAAGCATTCCGGGTGGAGCATCCCGAGGGGGAAGCGGTGCGGATCGAACCCATTTCCAATATTGCCCATGTCCACCTGGACGACCTGGTGGGCTATGAGATCGCCAAGAAAAAGCTGATCGACAATACGAAGGCGTTTGTGGAAGGGCGCAAGGCCAACAACTGCCTGCTCTACGGAGATGCGGGAACGGGAAAATCCTCCTCGATCAAAGCGATCCTGAATATGTATTACGGCCAGGGGCTTCGGATGATCGAGATCTACAAGCACCAATTCCGGGATTTGAATGATGTGATCGCGCAGATCAAAAACCGGAACTATAAGTTCATCATTTATATGGACGACCTGTCTTTTGAAGAATTTGAGACAGAATATAAATATCTGAAGGCGGTGATCGAAGGCGGGCTGGAAAAGAAGCCGGAAAATGTGCTGATCTATGCCACCTCCAACCGGAGGCATTTGATCCGGGAGACCTTCCGGGACAAGGCGGACCGGGATGAAGAGCTGCATACCAACGATACCGTACAGGAAAAGCTGTCTCTGGTCGCCAGGTTCGGCGTTACGATCTACTACGGCTCTCCGGACAAGAAGGAGTTCCAGGAGATCGTGCGGACGCTTGCCCGGGCAAACGGGATCGATATGCCGGAGGAGACACTGCTCTTGGAGGCGAACCGGTGGGAGCTGAACCACGGGGGGCTCTCCGGCCGGACGGCACAGCAGTTTATTGATTATTTATCCGGTATAGAATCTTCTGGAAAGGATATAAAAAGACAATGATACGAAAATGGAAAGCGGTATGGAAACGGGCAGGCTGTCTTGCTCTGATGGTCCTGTCCATGTGCGTGCTGACGGCATGCGGTGAAAAAATGACTCCCAGGAAGCTGATGGAGTCCATGTCAACCAATATGTCTGAGATCACCTCCTTTGCAAATAAGGTGAAGCTGAATTTTGAACTGGAGGATGTGCTGTATACGACTTCGGTTTCCATGGATATCAGCCTGGAAAGCACGTCGGACCCGAAGGCGGGGCACGCATTGGGGAAGGCGCATATCAAGATGCGTGGGGCGGAGCTGGAAAGCGTCCTGGAAGTCTATCAGGTGATGGAGGACGGCCGGCGGGCCACCTACAGCAGTCTGGACGGCAATTGGAGCAAGGAGGTATCGGAGCATACCAAGGGGTCAGTTATTACGATTGACAACAGTTTATTTTCCACTATGTCGGAATCCGTGGAGGATTTTGAGATTGCGGACAGCATGATCGAGGTCAACGGCGAGGAATGCTATCAGATGTACGGAGAAGTGACCGGAGAGAATCTGAAAGGGCTGATCGGCGGTCAGATGCTCAATGCCTACGGCCTGGTGAAGCTGCCGGATGAGGACGCGGTTTCGGAGCTGGTGATCCCCATTACCTTCAATATATACAAGGAGAAGCTGCTCCCGGCACGGATCGTGGTAGATATGTCGGAGGCCATGAACGGGCTGTATGACAAGTTCGAGAAAACAACCAATGTCAATTCCTACAGTATCAAGCTGGATTTTGACAAGTATGGGACGGTGGAAGAGATCAGAGTGCCTGAGGAGGTCAAGGCAGCGGCGGGGTGAGCGTTCGTTGTTTCAGGCCGCTTTATGTGCAGGAAAACACTGGTTGACTGTCTGCAATCAATATCCCATCTTTTACGTTTCAGGCTGCTTCATGCGCTGGAAAACACTGGGGGTATCGTATCGAATGACAGCGCATAGACTGTCAGATAAAAGTAAAAATCAGGGAATGGACACGGCAGCGGTCTGTTCCCTGATTTTTGCGCTTAATGAAAAATCCTGCGCAAGCTGTATCCGCTGTTTTTTGCGGCTTATTACCGAACCTCCTGGATCCCGCTGATATCGCTGTCAATGACCAGAGAGTAGTTCGTGTAGTATACCACAAAGCCAGGCTTCCCGCCCTTGGGCTTTTTCACATGCTTTTTCTCCACATAATCGATCTCCACCTTCTCCACCCCCCGCATACTGGAATAGTAGGCGGCCAGCCGTCCGGCTTCCTCAAAGGTCCGGTCCGGCAGTTCCTCTCCGTTTGTCTTGACGATGACGTGGGAGCCGGGAGCCTGCTTGACATGGAACCACCAGTCGTTTCCGACGGCAAGATCAAAGGTCAGCTGATCATTCTGAAAATTATTTTTTCCCACATACATGTGATAACCGTCGCTGGAAACATAATGCAGGGGCGTGTTTTTGATCTTCACTTTTTTCCTGGAAAATTTGCGCCGCATCAGGCCGGAGGAGATCAGCTCCTCCTTGATCTCTGCCAGATCGTCCTCACTCATGGCAATATCCAGGGAGGTGCGGACGGATTCCAGGTAAGTGATCTCCTCCTGGGTCTCCTGGATCAGGCGGGAGAGAGCCTCATAGGTCCGTTTCAGCTTGTTGTATTTTTCAAAATAACGCTGAGAGTTTTCCTGCGCCGTCTTTTTAGGATCCAGCGGAATGGAGACCATCTCATTGTTATAATAGTTCAGGGCCTCCAGCTTCTTCGACCCCTCCTCCAGGTTGTACCCGTAGGTATTGATGAGCTCTCCATAGACCTTGAATTTGTCCCGGTTTTCGGTATCTTTGAGTTGCCGCATCTGCAGGTCGTATTTTTTCCGGTTCCGCTCCAGGGCAGTCTGGAGGATATGCCGCAGGTCCGTGGATTTCTGGCGGATCCGGGTGATCGTATTTTTCAGGGCATAGTACGTCTCCAACACCCGGGAAATGGAATCAAATTCCACCCGTTCCCATCCTTTCTGGGGCAGGGGCAGGGAGGAAAATTCCTTCGGCTCCTTCCCCTCATAATAGATGGCAGGAGAAAATTGCTGTTCTCTTACGCCGGAAAAATAAATGTCAAACTGGTTGTAAACATGCCGCAGGATGTCCTCTGAAAATGCAGACGCCGGAAGTCCGGAATCCACCTGGGCGATGGAGCAGACTGCCTCCGCCGTCACCGGGCTGACTCCGGTAAAGCTGGTATAGACGGCCTTGGAAAGAGGCATCGGCTTTGCATGCAATACCCGGGAAAAGGTTTCAAAATCCACGGACAGCGGATCCTGCTTCTCCATGGTATCCGGGACGAAATAGGACCGCCCGGGGAGCACCTCCCGGACCGAGCTCATCTGGGCGGACACATGCTTGATGCTGTCGATGATGGTGCCGTCCTCCGTGCAGAAGATGATGTTGCTGTGCTTGCCCATGATCTCCACGATCAAATCCTTCCGGCACAGGTCCCCCAGTTCGTCGAGATGATCGATGGTAAAATGGATGATCCTCTCAAGCTTGGGCTGGTAAATATCCACGATCCGTCCGTTTGCAATGTGCTTGCGCAAAAGCATGCAGAAATTGGGGGCAGTCATGGGACTTGTCTTGTTGGACTCCGTCAGATAGACCAGCGGCAGGGACGCGCTGGCGGACAGATAGAGCCGCTTCTGCCCGGCGGGAGTCTTGATGGTCAAAAGCAGTTCATCCGCCTCCGGCTGGGCGATCTTCGCGATCCTTCCGCCCAGAAGCTGTTCTTTTAATTCGTGGACCAGGTTCGCCACGACAATTCCGTCAAAAGCCATAATAGATAACCTCACTTCTTTTTAATACCATCGTATGCAGAAAGGCTGCCAGTGGCAGGCTTTCTGTATCGACGTTGTCTGTTTTTTCAAGGGTTGTAGTTCCAAAACCTACGATTTAATAACTATAACATAGAAATTATAAAATCACAATTAAAATGAGTGCTTATTATTTCAAGAAGAAATCAGGGAGGAATGTGGGCACCCGGTCAGGGAGGGAATTTCGACGCCGGTCAGACCATGAATTGACCAATCAGGAAATGGTCAGAATTTTGAATATCATCGTATGCAGAAAGGCTGCCAGTGTCAGGTTTTCTGTAGAATATACAGTCAAACGATTGACAAAACAAAAGATAAATGTTATGATGAAGAAAAGTCAAACGATTGACTTTTGGATATTATATTCCATATTTACAGAAGCGAAGAAGGGAGGAAAAGTATGGAGCAGAAATGTGTTGCAGCAGTGGATCTCGGAGCATCCAGCGGAAGGGTGATCCTTGTTACGCTCCAGGAAGATCATTTGGAACTGGAGGAAATCCATCGTTTCGCGAACGAGGGAATCCATGCGGGAGAACGGTTTTACACGGATATCCTGCATCTTTTTCAGGAGATCCTGACAGGCCTGAGGAAGCTGAAACAGGGCGGGCACAGGATAGAAGCGATCGGGATAGACAGCTGGGGCGTTGATTTTGCGGTGCTCAATGAAGAAGATGAACTGATCGGAAATCCGTACCACTATCGGGATGCGCAGACATCCGGAACTTTGGAACAGGCCGGGCGGATCTTCGGGGAGCGGGGACTGTTCCGGGAAACAGGCGTGCAGGATATGTGGTATAACACTGTTTACCAGATTCTGGGGATACAGAACCGGAATGAGGAGTACTTTAAGAGGGCGCAGTGTATCCTGATGATTCCGGATATCCTGGGATATTTTCTGACCGGGAATAAGCAGATGGAATACACCAGTGCTTCCACAACACAGATCTATGATCTGCGGAAGAAAAAGTGGTCGGAAAATATTCTGTATGAGCTGGGCCTGGAGGAGAGGATATTTCCGGAAGTTCTGATGACAGGAGCAGACAAGGGATATCTGACCGAGACGATGAAGAAGCTGACAGGAATGACAGAGGAAGACTGTCCCAGGCTGATTGCGACGGCAGGCCATGATTCTGCGTCTGCGGCGTATGCGGTTCCGGCAGAGGAAGAACAGTATGTATTCATCAATTCCGGAACATGGTCCATTATCGGCATGGTGATGGATGCACCGATGGTGACGGATGAGATTTATGAAAAGGGATATTCCAATGAAGGGGCGGCATTCGGAAAGGTGAAGCTGGTTCGTTCCATCATGGGCATGTGGTTGATCCAGGAGCTTCGGAAATGCTGGGAACGCCGTGGAAAACGGATCGATTATGGATATCTGACGGCCGAGGCAGAACAGGCGGCGCCATTTACACATATGATCCATGTGGATGATGAGCTGTTTGCGGCGCCCCTGGATATGGAAGAAGCCATAAATGCGTATTGTATCCGTACCGGCCAGACGGAATTGCATGGGCAGGGAGAACTGTACCGGACTGTGATGGAATCGCTGGCGATGAAATACCGGGAAGCAGTGGACGATCTGGAGAAGATCACAGGGGTGAAGATCCGTACCATCTATTTTCTCGGCGGCGCCGTCCAGGATCAGGCGTTTTGCCAGTACATTGCGGATGCAACGGGAAGGCGGGTCAGTGCGGGACCGGTGGAAGCAACAGCGGTTGGAAACGCGATGATCCAGCTAAAGGCTCTGGGGGCATTTCCGGATGAAGGAGCTCAGAGAGAACTTCTGCGCCGTTCCTTCCGGATCCAATGCTATGAGCCGAAGGAGACAAAGGTTTGGGATCGTATGTATGCAAAGTACTGTGAAATTGTGAAGAGATAGAAATAAGGAGGAATACAAAAAATGGATATGAATATGCTGCATCCGGCAGAACAGCTGGCAATTATTATGAAAAGGATCTACACACAGAGGCTCACCACCACATCGGGAGGAAATCTGTCCATCAGGGATGAGAATGGGGATGTGTGGATGACCCCGGGAACCATAGACAAAGGGAACCTGACCAGGGACGATATGGTCTGTATCAAGCCTGACGGAACCGTGATCGGACGTCACAAACCCAGCAGTGAATACCCGTTTCATCTTAAGATCTACGAGGTACGCAAGGATCTGAAAGCAGTGCTTCATGCCCATCCGACCGGGCTGGTGGCATTTTCCATTGTGCGGAAGGTTCCGAATACCGGGCTGACCCCCCAGGCCTATTTTGAATGCGGACAGGTGGGAATGGCAAAATACGCGATGACAGGAAGCAGCGAGCTGGGGGAACGGATCGCGGAAGTCTTCGCGGATCAGTATGATGTGGCGATGCTGGAAAACCACGGCGTTGTCGTAGGAGCAAAATGTCTGTGGGAAGCATTCGGAATCTTTGAGACCATGGAATTTTTATCCAGACTGGAGATCAACGCGGGGATTCTGGGGGAAGTCAAAGGACTGCATACAGACCTGCTGGAGCGGTACAAAAAGGCACAGTTCCCTGAGATGGGAGAATTTGTATGCGAGGTCCATACAAGCGCGGAAAAGGCGGCCAGGAAAAATCTCTGTGATTTTGCGGCCAGGGCCTACAGGCAGGGGCTGATCAACTGCGTCCAGGGTTCTTTTTCGGAGCGCGTGGGAGAACACAGCTTTGTGATCACGCCGCATCATAATGACCGGCTCTATCTGGCGCCGGAAGACATTGTTATGATTGAAAAAGGGAAAAAAGAAAAAGGAAAAACGCCGGGAAGGATGGTGGAGGTGCACCGCGCGATCTACGAGAAGCATCCGGAGATCAACAATATTGTGATCTGCCAGCCGATGAATACGATGGCATTTGCAGTGACAGACACCCCTCTGGATTCCAAGACGATTCCGGAGAGCTATATCATGATGCGCGACATTCCAAAGCTGCCGGATCCGATTTCCCTGACGAAGCCGGAGACAGTGGCGGAAATGTTTAATGAGAGTACGCCGATCGTTCTGGCGGCCAATGACAGCGTGATCGTGACCGGGGAGAGTATGCTCAAGGTATTCGATCGTCTGGAAGTGACGGAATACAGTGCCATGTCCATCGTCATGTCCAGGAGTCAGGGAGAGATCGTTCCCATTGATGAAAAAGGGCTGGAGGAGATCCGAAAAGGATTTCATCTGAAATAGCCTGCAGAATAAAAAAACGTTGTAAAGGAATCATGCAGTATGTATCCAAATTCGCGAAAATGTGCTATGATGGAAAAAACAAAAAGACAATAGCATAAGGAGTGAATCATGGCAACGTTAAAAGAGGTGGCAGAAATGGCAGGGGTTTCCGTAAGTACAGTTTCTTATGTACTGAACGGGAAAAAGAAGGTGCGTCCGGAAACACTGAAACGGATCGAAGACGCGATCGATGCGTTGGATTATTGCCCGAACCTTCTGGCAAGCAGTCTGAAAACAAATCGATCCAAAACGATCGGCGTGGTTGCTTCCGATATCACGAACCTGTTTTTCGTAGATGTACTGAAAAATATGGAAGAAGAATTGACAAAGAACGGATATTGTATGATCCTCTGTAATGCGGATAACAATGCGGAAAAAGAGAAGAAAAGCCTGCGCAGGCTGCTGTCGCGCAATATTGACGGTCTGATCCTGATCGGAACAGGGGACAGCGACCTGTCCGGCTATCGAAAGATCAATCTTCCTCTGGTCTGCCTGGACCGGGTCGCGGACGAAGAATTTTTTACGATCCGGGTGGATCATGTCCTCGGCGGATGCCTGGCAACGAAGTATCTGCTGAACAAAGGGTATCGGAAGATCCTGTATATCGGAAATTCTCAATATGCATTTTCCAGAGACCGTTTTCAGGGATATCGGCAGAGCATGAATGAGTACGGGCTGTCCGGAAATATAAAAGCGATGGATCTCCATACATTAAAATCAGAAGAGGCTTTTCAGGAAACGAAAGTTTTGCTGCAAAAGGAAGAGACGTTTGACGCTGTGTTCGGCGGAATCGATTATTTTGCGATCGGGGCATTGAAGGCTCTGCTGTCCCATGGAATCTCCGTGCCGGAGCAGGTCGGGGTGATTGGCTATGATGACATTGCCCCTGCAAAATTTACCTGGCCGGAACTGACCACCATAGCACAGCCGAAAGCAGAGATGGGAAAGAACGCGGTGCAGTATCTCCTTTCCATGATACAGGGAGAGCAGGTCAAAGAGCGTGAACTGGTTTTAAAACCATATATCATAGAACGGGCGTCTGCCTGAGCGGCGGCTGATCCGGTGAAAAAATCGAAATAAGAACCAATCATCCAGTGCGGGTGATTGGTCTTTTTTTACAAAAAAAGAAAGAGATTTTTGTGTAATATCCCGAAAAATAATATTAGCAAGTCAAACGATTGACAAAATGGCTTGCGAGTGTTATGATCTTATTAAGTCAAACGATTGACTATGTGCGCACATGAAGAAACTACAAGGAGGACAAGA
>CATLCV010000164.1 GCA_949893755.1 uncultured Lachnospiraceae bacterium
TACGCTCACTTTATCAATCATAAGCCCCTGTATCTGCGGCTCTATTACGCTTTTTATTGTTTCAACTTCCGGCAATTCCGGCATGGCTTTCACCTCTGCGCTTTGCTCCGGCGGCTGCAGAACATGCATCCCCCGGACGCACTGCGACCTTTCTTGTAGATTTTTTTATCTGTTCGTGGTAAAAATAATTGACAATCACGGGCGGGGCGTTAAAGTCCTTATGTTTGCTGTCATCATTTATCACATAGTCAAGCCCGATTTCGGCGGCAAAGGCTTTACATTCTTTGTCAAGGGATATCCAGAAACTTAAGTCTTTGCAATCGTATATTTCATGGTACAGAGGGTAAAGCTGCGGGTACTTTTCCCGTATGTAATCCATAATGACGGTTTTGTAACCGCCCCGAAGGTTAAGGTTTTCCAACCAGATCAGATTGCACTGATGCCTTGCCCGCCGGATGATCGCTTTGATATCCGTAATGCCGGGAAAGACCGGGGAGATAAAGCAGGTAGTCCGCACACCTGCATGATAAAACGCTTTCATGGCGGCAAGCCGCCGCTCGACCGAAACAGCCGTGTCCATATCCTCCCGGAAATTTTCGTCCAGTGTGTTAATAGACCATGAAACACGGGCATCAGGAAACGTCTTTATCAGATCAAGGTCACGCAATATCAAGTCGGATTTCGTGGCAATGCTTAACTTTGCGCCGCTTCCTTTCAGTTGTTCCAGTAACGCCCTTGTGCGCCCGTAGTTTTTTTCCTGTGGATTGTAGGGGTCAGTGACAGAACCGATAAACAGCTCCTTGTCCTTGTACTTTCCGGGATTTTTGATTTCTTTCCAGTATTTTATATCTAAGAAAGTTCCCCAATCCTCCGTATGTCCCGTAAAGCGTTTCATAAAGGACGCATAACAATATTTACAGGCATGGGTACATCCCACATAAGGATTTACGGAATATTCACAGACGGGCAGATTGGATTTTGACAAAATGCTTTTTACATTAATCTCTTTTATCTGCAATGACTCCACCATTAAATTCCATTTCATCAGCCCTCCAGTCTTAAATTGTAAGTATCGTCTGTCCATCCGTTTGTTTTTGGGCAAGAAAACTTTTCTGCGCGCCTTGTGACACAATATCTGTATCTTTCAATTCTCCGAGCAAAAGCGGAGAGTTTGGATTATGATATTTATAGTTTGCAATTGCTTTCTGCGGATTTTTGTTGGCGTAACAGTATTTGCAGCCATTCATGCAGGTATCATAAGCCCCGATGTCCCGGCTTTCGATACAATGGCAGCCCTGCCGCATACCTTTGTGTTTCCGTTTCTTGAATACGATTCCATTTGCGCCGCCAAGAATATCCAGCGTCATGCAGCCGGAAGAATGGATATGATAACGGGAAAAATCGCCGTTTGTTCCGCAGGTCTGAATATAGATACCGTTTTGTTCCGCAACCGCTCCCAGCCCCTGTGCCAGTGCGTCCATATCACGTTCGGACAAGGGAATGAGCTCCGGTATATTGCGTTCCAGTTTTCTATACATTTCTACGAAGCTGAAAATGCAGCGGTCAATGTATGGGGAAAGTACCTTTGCCATACGCTCAAAGGTTTCCAAATGCCGTTCTATGGTATATTCTTTTGTCAGCAGAACGGGGTCATATCTCCATGCAATCCGTCCTTTTTCAACGATTTCGGACAGTCTGATCAAGGTTTCCATGCTTTCCTCTATGTCCGGAACACCAGGCTCGATCTCTTTTCCGTAAGCGGTGATCGTGTAGTGGAAGTAAGTATGGAAACGGTCTGTGATCTCATGCAGGCGCGGCAGTATGGGCCTGTAATTCTTAGAGCAGAACACAATGCAGTCTACCGTGTCCGGGGTCAGTTCATAGCGTGTGACCTTGTTTGGAAACAGGGGATTGCGTGAAAGGACGCAGCCTTGTGAAAAGCGGTTCAAGAGCCACTCCGTATAATACTGGACAGTATCTGTCCGTCCTCCTGTGTTGATGATCATGTTTCTACCTCCGTTTTACAATCGCATTCCTCTTTGATCTCGCTGAATTTTTGTTTCATATAGTTTGAAAAGATGGTGGTAATGCGTATCATTTCGATGATATCCTTTTCGTCCAATTCAGCCATAGCGTCATTTTCAGCACTGGCGGCAGGCGGGATTATGTTCTTTGCGTATTTCCTGCCCGTGTCTGTAAAACGGACGATTTTATTTCGACGGTCATTTTCTGCTTCGGTAAGCGATAGATATCCTGATTTCCAAAACTTTTTAATGATTGCACTTATGGTCTGCCTGGTGGCAGATAGCCGTTCGCATATTTCCGATTGCAGGCAGCCGTCTTCGGCAAACCAAATGATGTCAAGCACAAACAATTCCTTTGCTGTCAGATTGTGTTTTCTTGCGTACAGTTCATAAGCGGCATACTGTATATCCCGCAGTCTGCAGTATTGATTGACATAGGATCTTACTTCTTCTCTGTCCATATCGTTCTCACCTTCTTATGATAATTGATTGTCCAATATTAGACATTACAATATCAGACGTTTTATGATTCGTCAAGATATTTAGGAGAAAAAATGGTAGTGAAATGCAAATTGTCATATGCTTTGTGGTATAATAGGGTAATTGATGAAAGAGCACCCTGTCATTATTGCCGTAACATTGGCGGCGATGGCTGTAGGCGCAATTTTGGGGGCGGTTGCATTTTATCAGGGGTGGTTAGGTTAAACTTTGCATTTTATACCGAAGTGCAGAGCGAATAATAGGAGGAATTTGAAAATGTAAACTGTTGGTTGACATTTCTTGCGCTAACAGCATTTCTGGTGTGGTGGTTTCTCCTTCATTATTTTGCTATAATGGGAATCACAAGATTACTGTTTTGTCAGCAGATACATGAAAGGGGAATGATTATGAGTTTAGGAAAAAACATTCAGTATTTAAGAAAGCAGAAAAGACTCACACAAGAACAATTAGCTGAAATTATGTCTGTTTCCCGTCAGACAATATCCAGATGGGAAGCAGATGACGTCGTTCCGGAGCTGGATAAATTGGTCATTTTAAGTGATGTTTTTTCATGTAAATTGGATATTATGGTCAAGGAAAATATAAGTGCCGAAAATGAAATTTATTCAGAAATCAAGGTAAAAAAAGTAAAAGCTTTTCAGATGGCAAGATATGTGATGCTTACACCGAATCCGGAAGACGATGTAAATGCTTATATGGAAAACTGGGCGCATCGGTCAGGACTGCTGGAATTTCAACCGGATGCAATGAGGATTGGATGGGATTTTCCGTTTGTCCCTCCGGACATGCATACGAGATTTGGAATTCATGGATATGTGGCAGCTTATATTTTGCCGGAAGGGTTTGATACAAACTGTCCGGGTGTGGAATTGGCCAATCAGAGAGAAGCCGATTATGCAGTGATCACGATCTATAATCCTTTTGACGCAGTAGACCGTATTCGAAATGGTTACAAAAAAATTCTGGCGTTTTTGGAAGCAAATGGATTCTGCGAAAAGCCGAAGGAAGATATCTTATCCTGCTTTGAATATGTGTATGAAAAAGAAGGGATTTCCTGTATGGACGTATATATCCATATGGACAGCGTTTCCAAAACAAACAGTTTTACAAATTTTTCGTAATTTCATTTGAATAAAAACGGAGGCCAGGTGATACGGAATGTTTAGAATAGATTATTTCAGTTTGTGTGGGAGTTAAACAGAGAAAAATAGCATTTAGTGAGGTGTTGGATCATGGCAATGTGGAATCCGTGGCGCGGCTGCCACAAACATAGCGAGGGATGCAGGTACTGTTACATTCATAAGGGCGATTCCAGGCGTGGGATTGATACGAATCATATTGTAAAGACGGATCAATTCTATGCCCCGATCGCCAAAAATCAATCGGGAGCCTATAAAATAAAATCGGGACAGACTGTATACTTGTGCTTCTCCACGGATTTTCTGGTTGAGGATGCCGATGAATGGCGTCCGGAATGCTGGCAGATGATACGGGAGCGTTCCGATCTGCGCTTTCTGTTTTTGACAAAGCGTATTGATCGGTTCATGGATTGTATTCCGGAGGACTGGAACGATGGATATGATAATGTGATTGTCGGATGTACGGTGGAAAATCAAGACAGGGCTGATCACAGGCTTTCCATTTTCAACAAACTGCCTGTCAAACATAAAAATATTATCTGTCAGCCATTGCTTGAGGAAATAAACCTTACCGCCTATCTTGATCATGTGGAATTAGTTGTAGTCGGCGGCGAATCAGACAGAAACGCCAGACCGCTTGACTATGCGTGGGTGCTTTCCATACGGGAGCAATGTATCGCCCGCAAAGTACATTTTGAGTTTCGGCAGTGCGGGACGCACTTTATCAAGGACGGAAAAAGCTACACGTTATCTACCCGCGACTTATGCAGTCAAGCGAGAAAAGCCGATATTAATTATTGAATGAATTGAGTGATGCAACAGGCTGCATCCTGAAGCAGATGCAGCCTGCAATTGAGTTCATTCATATTGAACAGATCAGTTCATTTCTGAATCAAACGACCCGAATCAAACCGTATCCGACGGTGCATACTGCTCATAAATATCCAATAACTGCTGTCTCTTCTTCACCTCTACCTTGGCAAAGATATTGTGTACATGTGCCTTGGCGGTGCCGATGGAAATACACAGGTCGTCCGCAATCTCAACATTTGTCTTATTTTCCAGCAAAAGCTGCAGGATATGCTGCTCCCTCGGCGTGAGCTGGTAATCCCTGCTGAACAGATAGAATTTGGAGTAATCCGCCTGGTCGGAGAACACCTGATTTCCGCCATTTTGTTCTCCATCCGCAGTCTCATCGAGAGATTCTCCCGACATGTCCTCTGAAAAATCCGTCTGTGATCCGCCATCTGAATCCGCCGGCTTTTCATTTTCCGCAGATAAGGCCTGTCCGTCCGCATTTCCGGCAGAAGCGGCAGCGGAGGCAGCCTCTTCGGAAACCATCAGTGAACGCAGATAAGGTGCAAGAAACCGCAGCGCAGTATACACAAAGTAGATACTCATCAGATTCTCGGTAAAGCTGCGGTTTGTAATATGGATACCGGGTACTCCGTAATTGTCAAAATTAAAGATCACGATCACATCTTCCACAATGATCAGGATTGAAAATATGGCAGTCCATAAAAAAATACGGCGAAATGGAAGCCGGAGGGCGTCGTCATATTTCTCCGGATGCATATTCAACCGGCTCATCCCATAGATACCGAGCAGGAAAGAAAACATCTGGCAGGGTGTGTAATAGATAAATACCTTCATGGCGCTGTCCTTCATCATGGGGACAAACAGCATGAAGAGGATGATAAGCCCAAGCAGGGACAGCAGGATATAGTTGGTATTCTCTTTCAGTACAGAGGTTGTGATCTGTAAAAGAAAAAGCAGGACAGCAACAAAAATGATCGTCCGGATCGTAGGGACGGACATAAAGGTTGTATCATAAAAATGTGCAAACTCCGAATCAAATTCCGTAATAAATATAATGATATTCTCAATGAAGTAAAAGAAAAACAGACCTGTAATATACAGGTACAGATTTTTCCGGGTATGCTGATAAAGGATCCACGCATAGACCACAGGAATACAGTATAAAGTCTGCAGCAGCAAATTGTAGACCAATAATAAAACTTCCATAATGAAATGCCACCTTTTTAAAATTTTCTGGCAATGGGCATACCCTAAGTATAGCAGAAAAGAAAATGAGAGTAAATCCTTTTTTGAAGAGAATGAGCAGGAAGGATTTTTTTGAAAAATACTTTGAGAGATTTTTTGAAATGTATCGAAAAGAGGGAAAAGTGTTATGCAAATTGCACAAAAGTTTAGAAGAGTTTATATGAATAATTCATAAAATAAATAAAAAAACTAACCCAAAAGGGCTATTTTAAACCCGGAATTAACGTGCTAGAATACCAACATAACAACCGCACCACTTCTTGATGAGATGGGAAAGCGGGGATAAAAAAGCAGACGCATTTCCGTTTCATTATATACGAGATCAGGAAAAGCGGACGCACACAAACAAGAGCATTGCCGAATGATATTCTATATAGAATGAACGATAGAATCCAATCATGAGAAAATGCTCACGGCACATTTACAACTAAATAAGGAATGAGGAACGCTTCTATCATATAAAAGAAGCAGGAGATTAAGAAATGGGCATACCTGTTTCCTCTATAATAATAGAAGCGTTCCGAAAGAGAAAGGAGCCTGGCAAATGGGTGAAAAGAAAAAATTTAGTATGCTGAGCTGCATACTCACAGTAATCTGTGTAGTATTCGTAGCAGAAGCGGCTGCTCCTGTAGCGGCGATCGGTAACTCACAGTACTTCTGGTGGATCTTCATGATCATATTGTTCCTGCTTCCCTATGGATTGATCTCTTCGGAGATGGGAACAACCTATGATAATGGAGGCGGGCTTTATGACTGGGTATCCGCAGCATACGGACACAAGATGGGCGCAAGAGTATCCTGGTACTACTGGATTAACTTCCCGCTGTGGACCGCATCTCTGGCAGTCATGTTCCCGGATCTGTATACAGTGATCACAGGGAAAGAGTTAAATACCATTGCAGCCATTATTATAGAGCTGGCATTTGTCTGGATCGTAGCACTGATCGCCCGGACACCTACCGCAGACGCGGTGTGGATCCTGAACGGTTCCGCGGCGATCAAGGTAATCCTGGCCATCGGCGTTGGTATCTTCGGAGTGATGGGAATTGCGAAGAACGGTATGGCAAATCCGATCACACTGTCCAACCTTCTGCCATCTTTCGACCTGGACAGCTTATCCTTCATCTCCGTTATCATCTTCAACATGCTTGGATTTGAAGTGATCTGTACCATGTCAGATGATATGGAAGACCCGAAGAAGCAGATTCCGCAGGCAATCGTGATCGGCGGTATCGCGATCGCGGCGATCTACATGTTCTCCGCGTTTGGTATCGGAGCAGCGATTCCCACGGCTGAGGTCAGCACCGACAGCGGTTTGATCGACGCGTTTATGCTGCTGACAGGCAAGGAAGGCGGAATCTTCATCTCCGCAGTGGCAGTCCTGTTTGGACTGACCCTGTTTGGAAATATGATCTCCTGGTCAACAGGCGTTCACGAAGGTGCGGCTGCAGCGGCGGAAAATGGAGACATGCCGGCGATATTTGCAAAGAGAGATCCGAAGAACAACATGCCGGTAGGCGGAATCATGACGACAGCAGTGGTGGCTTCCATCGTAGTCATTGCGGCACCGTTTATTCCGAATCAGGATCTGTTCTGGAGCTTCTTCGCATTGAACCTGGTAATGTTCCTGATGTCCTACATTCCGGTATTCCCGGGATTTTTGAAGCTGCGTAAGGAAGATCCAAATACGGAGAGACCGTTTAAGGTTCCCGGAAGCGGGATCATGCTGACACTGATGGCATATATTCCGATGATCCTGATCATTGTCTCGATCATCTTTACGGCAGTGCCGCTGTCCTTTGATCCGGATACGCTCTCGGCTACACTTCCGATCACGATCGGAGCGATCATCTTTATTGTACTTGGTGAGATCATCATCAGGATGAAAGGCGGCAAGGAATAAAGACAGAATCCGCACAGAAACGGCCGGAATCCGGCAGTGAAGTGCTTCATAGCTGAAAACTATCATTTTAACTGGTCCCGCGCCGTGTCATGTGCCGCGCGGCGCGGGAAAACAAAGATTGCGGATGTCCGGAAGCGCAAAGGCAATCGGGCAGAGAGAAAATATCGCGAATAAGTCCTGTTACGGACTTAAAAATAAATCAATATGAAAGAAAGGATGAAACAAAAATGGCAAAGAGAATTGAAGGAACAACCCCAAAGCAGGACGGCTATCGTATGCCGGGAGAATTTGAAGAGCAGGAGTGCATATGGATGCTGTGGCCCTGGAGAAATGACAACTGGCGTCTGGGCGCAAAGCCGGCACAGGTAGCTTACTGTGAGGTTGCAAAAGCGATCGCGGAATTTGAACCGGTGAAGATGTGTGTACCGCCTGCTCAGTATGAGAATGCGATCGCCCGTCTGGGAGGAACCGATAATATCAGCATTATCGAGATGACCAACGACGATTCCTGGATCCGTGATACAGGAGCGACCTTCCTGATCAACGACAAGGGCGGCTTAAGAGCGGTTGACTGGGATTTTAACGCTTACGGCGGATTGATCGACGGACTTTACTTCCCGTGGGATCAGGATGCAATGATCGCACGCAAGATGTGTGAGATCGCCGGGGCTGACAGCTACAGACCGGGTATCGTCCTGGAAGGCGGTTCCATCCATACAGACGGTGAGGGAACCGTTCTCACGACCGAGATGTGCCTGCTTCATGAGAGCAGAAATCCGGACAAGAGCAAGGATGAATTAGAGCAGATCCTGAAAGATTACCTGAATGCAGATAAAGTGATCTGGGTAAAAGACGGGATCGATCCCTATGAGACCAACGGACACATTGACGACGTAGCTTGCTTCGTTGCTCCGGGCGAAGTGGTTTGTATCTATACAGATGATGAGAATCATCCGTTCTATCAGCAGGCGCAGGATGCGTATAAGTTCCTGTGTGAGCAGACAGACGCAAAGGGCCGCAAGCTGAAAGTACATAAGCTGTGCATGACAAAAGAGCCCTGCTACTTAAAGGACGCAGACACGATCGATTATTCAGAAGGCGCGATCCCGCGTGAGGAAGGCGAGGTTTCCATCGCTTCTTATCTGAACTACCTGATCGTAAACGGAGCGATCATCCTGCCGCAGTACGGCGATGAGAATGATGAGCTTGCAGTAAAACAGATGCAGGAGATCTATCCGGACCGCAAGATCGTGGGCGTACAGACAACAGAGGTTGCTTACGGCGGCGGAAACATCCACTGCATCACACAGCAGCAGCCGAAGGCGAAGTAAGAGACCTGCGTTTGCGGTGGATCATCTGCGAACCGTGGTTTTGCAAAAGACGATACAGACAATCGGAACATATGGCATATCCCGCGGGCGCCACGCCTGCGGGAACAAAAAAATAACTTTGTTAACCAAATAAAAAAATATATAAAAGAAAAAGGAGACTACAACTATGTATGCAAATGGCGTAAGACACTTCATCGACACAATGGATTTCACAAAGGAAGAACTGCTTGACATCATCCACCTTTCCCTGGAGATCAAGAAGAGCATCAAGGCCGGCTACAATCCGCCGCTCATGAAGGGCAAGACTCTGGGAATGATCTTCCAGCAGTCCTCCACAAGAACCCGTGTATCCTTTGAGACTGCTATGGAACAGCTGGGCGGACACGCACAGTACCTTGGACCTGGCATGATCCAGTTAGGCGGACACGAGACCATCGGTGATACAGGAAAGGTTCTGTCTCAGCTGATCGATATCGTAATGGCGCGTGTGATCGAGCACAAGACAGTAGTTGACCTGGCAAGTGCCTGCTCCATCCCGGTACTCAACGGAATGTCTGATTACAATCATCCGACCCAGGAGATCGGCGACCTCTGTACGATCGTTGAGAACCTTCCGAGAGGAAAGAAACTGGAAGACTGCAAGGTGGTATTCGTAGGCGACGCAACACAGGTCTGCGCATCTCTGGCGATGATCACCACCAAGCTCGGCATGAAGTTCGTACACTACGGACCGAAGGGACATCAGCTTCAGGACAGCCCCAGCGCGGCATGCCTGGCAAAGATCGAAGAGAACTGCAAGGAAAGCGGAGCAACCTTCCTGACCTCTGACAACAGAGAAGATGTCAAGGGCGCGGACTTCATTTACACAGACGTATGGTACGGCCTGTATGAAAATGAGATGCCGAAGGAAGAGCGTGTACGCGTATTCGGCGACTACCAGGTAAACAGAGACCTGATGAGCCTTGGAAATATCGGATGCAAGTTCATGCACTGCCTGCCGGCAACCAGAGGCGAGGACGTGACGGATGAGGTTGCGGATTCTGATTCCTCCCTGTGCTGGGACGAGGCTGGAAACCGTCTGACCGCGATGAGAGGACTTCTGGTATATCTGACACAGTATCAGAGAGAAGCAGCTCCGTCAGAGCTTCAGATCGCGGCGGCAAAAGAGCAGCTTGAGAAATTCATGGCTGACAGAGGTATCAACTGATCGGAGGTAAAAAAATGTCCAAGATTGTAATCGCATTGGGCGGAAATGCCCTTCAATCAAAGAACAGTGCACCGACAGCAGAGGGACAGCTTGAAGTTGTAAAGAATACCTGTGAAAGGATCGCAGATATCTGCTCTCAGGGATATGAGGTAGCCATCGTACACGGCAACGGACCACAGGTGGGACGGATCCTGCTTGCATCGGAGACCGCGAAGGACGTGACTCCGGCGATGCCCTTTGATGTATGCGGCGCCATGAGCCAGGGCTATATCGGATACCACATCCAGCAGGCACTGCGCTATGCGCTGAATATCCGCAATATCAATTATCCGGTACTGACGGTTGCGACCCAGATGATCGTAGATGAGAAGGATCCCGGATTTACCAATCCGACCAAACCAATCGGACCGTTCTATACGGAGGAAGAGGCGAAGGCCCTGCAGGAAGAGAAGGGCTATACGATGAAAGAGGATGCGGGAAGAGGCTGGAGAAGAGTGGTTGCTTCTCCGATCCCGAAGAAGATCGTTGAGATCGAAGCCATCAAGAACCTGTGGGATACCTCCATTGTAATCTCCTGCGGAGGCGGCGGAATCCCGGTTGTAGAGAAAATGAACGGAACTCTGGAAGGCGTTGCGGCTGTCATTGACAAGGATTTTGCGGCAGAGCTTTTGGCAGAGCAGGTAGAAGCGGATACGCTGATGATCCTGACCGAGGTGGAAAAGGTTGCCATCAACTGGGGCAAGCCGGATCAGAAGAACCTGGATCATATGAGCCTGGCAGAGGCGGCGCAGTACGTAGAGGAAGGCCAGTTCGCACCGGGAAGCATGCTTCCGAAGGTAGAGGCGGCCATGAAGTTTGCAAGGACCTATCCGAATAAGAAGGCCATCATCACCAGCCTGGACAAGGCCATCGACGCGCTGGAAGGCAAGACCGGTACTGTGATCACATTTGCGTAGGAGGATCGTGAAGAACGGCCTCGGATTTTGCTGAAAACTGCCATAATTCCTTTAAAAATATTTATGAAAGGGCGTTACGGAAAAACAAAACAATTTTTTCCCGATACGCCCTTTTTATGTATACACCAAAAACGATTGGAGAAGCCTATGGATCAAGGATTAATCGCAATCATAATAACTGTCTGCATTATTATAGGGGCAATCAAGACAAGAAGAACGGTAGAGTGTATGCTGCTAGGCTCTCTTGTGGCAGCATTTTTTGCCTTTAAAGGGAATTTCCTTGCGCAGTGGTGCGTGGTATTACAGGAAATGCTTGCGGAGGAGGTCTGGGTATTTCTGGTGTGCCTGATGTTCGGCGCGCTGATCGCGCAGCTTACGGCTTCCAGAGGAAGCTTTGGCTTCTCCAAATATCTTGCAAAAATATGCAGCAGCGACAAAAAAACGTTTCTTACCACATATATCATGGGAATCCTGATCTTTGTGGATGACTACCTGAATGTATTGTCCATCGGGGCATGCATGAAGAAGATCTACGACGACAGGAAGCTGCCGCGTGAATCGCTGGCATATGTGCTGAATTCCACCGGAGCGCCGGTGTGTGTGCTCCTGCCCATCTCGACATGGGCGGTCTTCTACGCGAACCTGTTTTTTGAGCAGGAAAGTGTGAAGGCGATCGGGGTCACGTCCCCGATGGCGGCTTATCTGAAAGCGGTTCCCTTCTGTTTTTATCCGATCATTACGCTGGTATTTGTATTCCTCTTCGCTATGGGAGTGATGCCCAGGCTGGGCCCGATGAAAAAGGCGTTTCAGAGGGTGGAAGAGACTGGTAAGGTATATTCGGATTTCAGCCGGAAATTCAACCACGCAACGGTTTATGACCAGGATACGGACGGCAATATCTGGTATTTTTTGATCCCCATGGGAGTGCTTGTGGGGCTGGCGGTGGCAACCGGGGACATCCTGGCGTCTGTCGTAGTAGCGCTGGTCGTATGCTTTATACTCTATGTTCCGCGTAAGGTCCTTACGGTGGACGAATTCATGAATAATACCATCCAGGGGTTCAGCGACATGCTTCCGGTCTTAACCATGCTCCTGGTGACCTTTGTACTCAAGGACATCTGCGGGCGGATGGGGATGACGGAGTATATCGTGGAGAAGACCGAGCCTCTGCTGTTCCCGGCCGTTTTTCCGGCCATGGTGTTCGCGCTTGGGGCAGTCCTTGCGTTTACCACCGGTTCGGACTGGGGCATGAGCTCCATCATTACCCCCATCGTATTTCCGCTGGGGTCTGTGATCGGGGCGAACCCGGTGCTGATCATGGCGGCGGTCATCTCCGGAGGAACCTTCGGAAGCCATGCCTGTTTTTATTCGGATGCAACCCTTCTTGCGGCTCAGAGCGCAGGGATCGACAGTATGGAGCACGCGCTGTCCCAGCTTCCGTATAATATCATTGCGTGTGCGCTGGCGATCGTGGGGTTCATGATCACAGGGGCGGTCATGTAAACAGTAATAACTTGTTCTTGTGATTTTCAGATTTATGTTGTAGAATATACAGCAGGGTTTTTAGAACCTGGTTTTAGGAGTGGAGTGCTTCGGGTACAAAGGATGACCGGGGAGGAACTGTATCAGTCATTTCCATGCAGTTCAGAGGATTCGGAGTGAAGAATGGAGGAACAGATATGGACCGATTTGTGATTACCGTGAACAGACAGTTTGCCAGCCATGGACGCGAGATTGCAAAGCGCCTGAGTGAGATCCTGGGAGTTCCCTGCTATGACGGTGAGATGATCCAGGAAGCGGCGGAGGAACTGTCGATTCCGGAGGATGTGGTGGAGAGGGAAGAGGAGACGGCCGTGCGCCAGCCTCAGCCTGCGACACGGATCCCGTTTGCAATGGCAAGGAACAGCAGCAATACCCAGGATGAGATCTTTGAGGTGCAGTCGGAATTCATGAAGCGGGTGGTGAAGAAGGGGAGCTGTGTGGTCGTCGGGCGCTGCTCTGACTACA
>CATLCV010000165.1 GCA_949893755.1 uncultured Lachnospiraceae bacterium
CGATCATAGGCAAATTCCGCCACCCGGCAAGACAGGTAGAGACTGCGGCTTATGAGGCAAAGCTGAAAGAAATCGGAGTTCCGGTGATCGCGCGCTGCAATGCAGGCTGCTTCGAGGGCGGAGATTTCTGGATGATCGACGAACATACACTGGCGTTTGGAGAAGTAGACCGTACCGATCAGGCGGGTGTAGCAAACCTGCGGGAGCAGCTTGCGAAATTCGGCTATACCGTAGTAGGCGTTCCCTGTCCGCCCGCAAACCTTCATCTGGATATGGTATTCAACATCGTTGCGGAAAAGACCTGTATCGCGGCGGTAGATGAACTGCCGTATAACTTTATCCAGATGCTGAAGCGCCGTCATTTTGAGATCATTCCGGTGGAAAGCGAACTGGTATTCAAGCATGGCTGTAATGTGCAGGCACTTGGGGAAGGCAAGGTCCTTGCGATCAAGAACAACAAATCAGTGAATGACAAAATGAAGGCCATCGGCCTGGATGTCATCGAGGTGGATCTGTGCCAGATTCTGAAAGCAGGCGGCGGACCTCACTGCATGACATTCCCGGTCAAGAGGGCATAGGGGGCACACCGTAATGCATGCCCTTCGGGCGGACTTCGTCCAACAAGGTTTAAGAAAAGAGGAAGCTTGGAATATGAAGATTTTGATAAGTGATTATAAGGCATCCATGATGCCGGCCCACGAGTATGAGATCGAAGTGCTCAAAAAAGGACTGCCGGACGCAGAGATTGAAGTATATGAGTATACCGATGAAAAACGGGCCGAGTTTTTTGAAAAAATGCAGGATGTGAACGCGCTTTTGACTGCTTTTATAAAAATGGATCAAGAGGCTCTGGAGCATGCGCCGAATCTGCAGGTCATTTCCATCAATGCCACCGGATATGATTCTATAGACCTGCCGGAGGCGACGAAACGCAGTATCGGAGTCTGCCCGGTAGGAGAATACTGCACCTGGGATGTGGCGGAGCACACCATTGCCCTGATGCTGGCGCTGAACAAGAATCTGAAGGAGTACACCTATGATATCGAAAAAAATCATGTCTGGGAGTACAGCGTATCCAACATTCCCACACGGATCTCGAATCAGACCCTGGGAATCTTCGGTTTCGGAAAGATCGGAAAAGCAGTGGCAAAAATGGCCATGGGATTGGGAATGCATGTCATTGCCACGGACATTGCGATGAAAAAGGATGAGGCAAAAAAGCTGGGCGTGGAAATGGTAACTCCGGAAGAAATCTTTGAACGTGCGGATGTGATCACCAACCATATGAATCTGGGCGCGGAGAACAGAGACTATTTTACAATCCATGAATTCCGAAAAATGAAAAGGCATCCGATCTTTTTGAATATGGCGCGGGGATTGTCCATCAGGGAGGAGGATCTGGCGCAGGCACTGGATGAGGGGACTTTACGCGGAGCGGGACTGGATGTACTGCTGGACGAGACGCCGAAGCTGGACTGCCATCCCCTTGTAAACAGAAAGAATCTGATCATCACCCCGCATGCGGCATTTTTCTCAAAAGAGGCATTTGAAGATATGCAGCGGATTTCCTGTGAAAATATCGTGCATTTCCTGAAAGGCGAGAAAGAACAGGTATTCCGGCTTGTAAATGAAGTATAAAGCAGACAGGGATGCCGAAAATGACAGTCTCTGAAACGATTTCAGAATCCCGTTATTTTTGGCATCCCTCAGGAGGAAGGCTATGAATGATAAAACGAAAATTGTGATCGCGCTGGGCGGAAACGCACTGCAGTCCAAGGGGACAGCCCCGACAGCAGAGGCACAGCTTGAGGTGGTAAAAAGAACCTGTGAATATATTGCGGAGATCAGCGGCAGGGGATATGAGATGGCGCTTGTCCATGGAAACGGACCCCAGGTAGGCCGCATCATCCTTGCCTGCGAGACGGCGAAGGATGTGGTGCCTCCGATGCCCTTTGACGTATGCGGGGCCATGTCCCAGGGATATATCGGCTACCATCTGCAGCAGGCCTTAAGCTATGCGCTGAGTAAAAGAAACCGGAATGTTCCTGTAGTGACGCTGACAACGCAGATGATCGTGGAAAAAGCAGATCCCGCGTTCCAGAATCCGACCAAGCCGATCGGAGGATTCTATACGGAGGAGGAAGCGAAGAAGCTGATCGAGGAAAAGGGCTACAACATGAAAGAAGACGCGGGGCGCGGCTGGAGAAGGGTCGTGGCATCTCCGCTTCCGAGGAAGATCAAAGAGATCCATGCCGTGAGAGAGCTCTGGAAGGATACGATCGTGATCACCTGCGGAGGAGGCGGGATCCCGGTTGTAGAAAATGCGGACGGTACGACCCAGGGGGTCGATGCTGTCATTGATAAGGACTTTGCGGCAGAGCTTCTTGCGGAACAGGTAGACGCGGACATCCTTCTGATCCTGACCGAGGTGGAGAAGGTAGCGATCCACTATAATCAGCCTGACCAGAAGAATCTTTCTCATATGACTCTGGCTGAGGCCGGAACGTATATTGAAGAAGGGCATTTTGCAGCGGGAAGCATGCTTCCCAAGGTAGAAGCCGCGATGAAATTTGTACGCTATAATCCAAGTAAAAAGGCGATCATTACATCTCTGGACCAGGCAGTGGAAGCGTTGGAGGGGAAAACCGGAACTGTCATTTCATTTGCATAGAAATTTGCATAGAAACCGGACCGTTTTTTACAGAGGATAAAAAGGAAGGAGGGCAACATGTCCAAGGATGTTACAAAAAAAGAAAAAAAGGCGCCCAGCGCGTATGTCGTGATTTTTTTGATCACAGTTGTAGTTGCGGTATTGACCTGGATCATTCCGGGGGGCGTATATGAGCTGGATGAGGCCGGAAATGCCATTGCGGGGACATTTTCCAGCGCGGAGTCAAATCCTCAGGGGATCTGGGATATCGGCATGGCTCCGATCAACGGAATGACGGGTGCCATAGCGATATCACTTTCCATCATGCTGTTCGGATCGTTTCTGCAGATGATGGATGAGACAGGCGCCATCAAGATCTATTTGAGCAATATCGCGAAAAAGTTCCAGTCCAACTATCATGTACTGATCTGGGTGCTGGTATTTATCATGGGGATGATGGGAACCACGGAAGGCTGCTATGAGGAAGGGATCATCTATATGCTGATGTTTATGCCGATCATCATGGCTCTCGGGCTGGATACGGTGGTGACAGTCATGATCATCGTGTTCGGCACGCAGGGCGGGTGTCTGGCTTCAATCATCAATCCTTTCGCAGTAGGCGTAGCATCCGGGATCGCAGGAATCAGTCCGGGAGAGGGGATGCTGACCCGTATCGTGCTTTTCGTTGTGGTGCTGAGCCTGATCTCTATCTATATCTGCCGCTATGCGGATAAAGTAAAAGCAGATCCCACGAAATCATCCCAGTATTACAGGCGGGAAGAGGATCTGAAGCAGTATCCGATCGAGCTGGATGGGGATAAGAAACCGACAAAGGAACAGAAGTATTCCATTATCGTATTTATCATGGTATTTGTGATCCTGATCATAGGCTGTATCCCATGGACATCATTGAATGAAAACTTTACGTTTTTCCAGGATTTTGTAACATGGATCGGGGATGTTCCAATACTTGGAATGATACTTGGAAAAGACATCACCGCGTTTGGAGATTGGTATTTTGGCGAGATCAGCCTGCTGGTGCTTGTAGGGACATTTATTGTCGGAATGATCCATCACTTTGATATGAATCAGATCATTGATATCGTGATGCAGGGGGCAGCATCCGTTGTTCCGACCGCTTTGGTCGTGCCGATGGCAAGAGGAATCCAGGTTCTGATGTCAGACGGTGGAATTACATCGACTATTTTGCATTTTGGAGAATCCACACTTTCCAGTCTGCCGCCGGTCGTATTTGTACTGGTCTGCATGGTATTCTATTTTGCATTTGCATCACTGATGCCGAGTTCTACGGGGCTCGCCGCCGCAACCATGTCGATCATGGCTCCGCTGGCCGTATTTGCCGGCGTTCATGAGACCGTTATGATCAATATCTATCTGGTGGCGCTTGGCCTTGCGAAGATGATCATGCCGACTTCGATCGTTGTTATGACCTGTACACAGGCGAACCATATCGGATACGGGCAATGGGTAAAATCCAACTGGAAGTTTGTTGCTCTGCTTGCCGCAGTATGTTATGTGATCATTGTAGCGGCAGGGGTAATCTTATAAAAAGAATATAACAAACCATAGAAATGTACCTCTGTTCCCGTTATAGCCTGACGGGGGCAGGGGATACTTGTATATGAGCGGTAAAATGCGAAAGGCATTGGGGGTACGATATGGGAAATAAAAGAATTGGGAAATTTTTGATGATATCATGTATAGGTGTTGTGAGTTTTCTGATACCATTTCATTTTGAGGGGAGTACAAATATTCTGGTCGGAATTTTGACGACGTTGGTGAAACGCCTGCTGTCACCGGTTTCAAAAGCGGTGGTACTGCTCTTGATCGCAGTGTCCGCTGGAGGCTCTCTGTATGATTTTGTTTGCGCAAAAACAAAAAAAGAAGTGCCGGAATGGGTACACAGGCGTTTCGGGGTTTCCGGAGTTTACCTGGCAAGTAAGATTTTCACGCTGGTCATGGTGTTTCTGTGTGATTTTCGTCTTTTGCCGGAGCATATCATCACGGCCTCACAGGATATGGTAGATCTGGGAGGCACGCTGCTGGCGCTGGCGATCGCATTGAGCTTCCTGCTGTCTTTTCTGACAGACGGAGGGCTGATGGAATTTTTCGGTGAGATCACCAGGCCGTTTGTGAGGCCGATGTTCCGGGTGCCGTCGGATGCTTCTCTGGACCTGATCGCTTCCTGGGTCGGGGCTTCCAATGCGGCGGTGCTCTTATCGGCTGAAAAATTCAGGAAAGGCTATTATACAAAAAGGGAAGCGGCCATTGTAATGTGCAATTTCTCACTGGTATCGATTCCCTTTTGCATGGTGGTGGCAGAAGCGGCAAAGGTGGAAGCGTATTTTCTGCCGATGTATCTTCTGCTCTGCGTATTGGGAATCTTCCTGGCGGTCATCCTGCCGCGGATCTATCCATTAAACCGCCTGGAGGATGTGTATGTTGCGAAAAGGCCGGGGAGAGGAGAATCGGAAGAAAAAAATCTTTTCAAGCGGGCGGTGGCAAGCGGCTGTGATGCGGCAGAGGATTTTTCCCTGACAAAAGTCTGGAAAACAGGGATCAATACCATGGCATCTATTCTTCTGAATCTGATGCCGATCGGGATCGGATGGGGGATATTGGGGATGCTTGCGGTGAATTATACGCCCATATTCCGCTGGATCTCGTGGCCCATGGGGTGGATCCTGAATCTTCTGGGAGTGGAGTCTGCGTTTGCAGTGGCTCCGGCTACGCTGGTCGGTTTTATCGATATGTATATACCGGCGCTGCTGGTGACGGGCATCGCAAGCGTCAGGACGCGTTTTATCATTGCAGCGCTTTCCCTGATCCAGATCATCTATATCACAGAGGTCGGCGCGGTGATCCTGCAGGAAAATCTGGGGGTCGATCTGAAGAGACTGGCGGTGATCTTTATAGAAAGGACATTGATCGCGCTTCCCGTTATTGTGCTGGTGAGCGGATGGATCGTTTGAGAACATGGCAGGCATTCAGAGTGACAGTTGAAAGAAATTATGATATCGGAGTTTCTGTTGAAAAATCGAGATAGATATTGTATAATCACTTTGGTCCGGAGGGCAGCAAATTCAAAGAAGGTGTTATGCCGGATAAGGCTGCAGATTGAGATATCTGCTGTCTTGTCCGGCTTTTTGATACCATCGTATGCAGAAAGGCTGCCAGTGGCAGGCTTTCTGTATGACTTGGGAAGCAATGCCGTCTGGAAAATGGTGAAAGGAGAGGAGCAGATGGAACGAGAGATTTTATTGCTGGGGGATCCCAGGCTATATGAGATTTCAGAGGAAATAAAACGTGAGGAGTTAGAGATGCTGCGCCCTGTTATTGCGGATTTGTTTGACTGCATTAAGGGAATCCGCCGGGACTATGGATTCGGACGGGCAATCGCGGCCCCGCAGATTGGAGTGAAGAAGCGGCTGATCTGTATATTGACAGACAGGCCATATGTAATCATCAATCCAAAGCTGAAATTCGTGGGCGATGAATGGATGGAACTAATGGATGACTGTATGTCATTTCCAAATCTGCTGGTCCGGGTTCGGCGATGCCGTCATTGCATTTTGCATTACATAGATGAAAATTGGGAAGAACAGGAAATGTATATGGATGATGATATGTCCGAACTGATCCAGCATGAGTATGATCATCTGGATGGGATTTTGGCTACGATGCGGGCAATCGACAACAAATCTTTTGTAATGAAGAAGGAAACGCGGAAATAACCATGGAAGGAGTGTTTTCAAATGACAGGAAAATTGACAGCTGCGATCATCACGATCACATTGGCATTAGTGTTCTATACCATCGGTGTTTGGTCAGAGCATCGTAGTAAAAGACTGAAAAGAATGCATCTGGTATTCTTTTGGCTGGGGCTTTGCATGGATACAACGGGAACCCTTTTGATGGGACAGATCGCAGAGCGTTCCATGTTTTCGGGGAAATTATCATTGCACGGTATAACTGGAATGCTTGCGATCTGCCTAATGATTGTACATGCAGTATGGGCGACGGTTGTTCTGGTAAAAAATAATGAAGATTCAGCAAAGAATTTTCACAGGTTCAGTATTGCTGTTTGGGCAATCTGGCTGGTTCCCTATATTCTGGGAATGGTGATCGGAATGAGATAAATATCATGAAGCATTTCCGATTTTATGGCGATATGTTATCGCTATGATACCATTCCTCCCAACATGCCTCCGCCGGCACAGAGCAGAAGTGTCGTCACCACATTTGCCCCGTTTCCCTGCAGGGAGCGGTAAACTCCCAGGGACACCAGCAAAAGAAGTGCAAAATAGAGGATGCCGCAGGTCAATCCCCACAGAAACTTCCGGTTTCCGGACAATTTCCCGATGATAAATCCGCCCAGAAACGTGGATATGACATAGATCATGATGATCCCTGCGGCCACCTTGCCTTCGTCAATGTTGAATTTATAAAGCAAAAACGTCAGGAACAACAGCAGCAGGCCGCTGATTATGTAAGCGCACAACAATGATTTGAGCATCCAGATCAATCCGTTTTCGATCTCCTGCCCTTTCTTTTTTTTATCCATACTTTTTCCTCCCATTCCACCTTTACCGGTATCTACTGGTACAGTCTATGAATATCCTGGGAGAAATATGACTGGCTTATCGGAGGAACTGTCCCTAAGGGATGCAGGCGATACCTTACCGAAAAAAGTCCGTGTGTCCCACGGGAATATGGATTTTTAACGGAAGGTATCCCCACCCTTTGTATGTCTACTGTTCCATCTGCCGTCCCAGAAAGCCTGCCGCGCTCATGGCCACCTTCTGTTCCGTCTCGCCCATCTTTTTCTTCTCATCCCGGTTCAAAAATACCACCGAACCGATCACGTCTCCTTCACACAGGATCGGACATACGGCTTCTTCCTGGTAGTCCACGTCTCCGTCCGCGATCCGGATGAATTTGCTGCTGTCTGCTTTTGCAAGGATATGCTCCCGCTGCTGGATCACCTTTTCCAGATCCTTGCTGATATACTTGTCCTGGAGATCCTTCTTTCCGTTTCCGGCTGCCGCCACGATCTGGTCTGTGTCCGTGATGCACACCGTACAGTTCATGGTCTGGGCCAGGCTCTCCGAATACTGCTTCGCCAGGGCACTGAGCTCTCCGATGGGGGAATATTTTTTCAGGATCACTTCCCCTTCCCGATCGGTAAAGATCTCCAGCGGATCGCCCTCACGGATGCGGAGTGTCCGGCGGATCTCCTTTGGAATCACAACTCTGCCAAGATCATCTATTCTGCGTACAATTCCTGTAGCTTTCATATTTTGTATTACCTCCATCTGCAAATTCTGTCGTGATTCTATTATTTGTAAATGAAGGTATTTTATACCTGAATTGAAAATGAAAAAAATGCAGGAAGAAATCAGATAGAAGACTTATTTTTTTGTTGACTTTAATCTGGTAAACTGCTAATATAAGAAAGTGATTGTTGAGGGATAAATTTTTTATTATGTAATCCGCAGCAAGTGCTCTGAGGCACAGCAATCTTATTTAGACGAAAAAGATACAATAAGGAGAAGATGAGAATGAAAAAGTTGATTACCATGATGTTGACGCTGGCAATGGTCTTTTCACTGGCGGCATGCGGCAATTCTGACAATGCAGGGGATTCCAGTGGAGATACGGCAGACAGCCAGGCGGAAAGCCAGGACAGTCAGGAAGAGGACAGCTCGGATGCTTCTGATGCAGACAGCGATCTGGCTTATGTGAAGGATAAGGGCACATTGGTTGTAGGGATCACGGAATTTGAGCCCATGGATTATAAGGATGAGAGCGGAGAATGGATCGGATTTGATGCGGACATGGCAAAGGCATTTGCCGAAAGCCTGGGTGTTGAGGTAGAATTTGTAGAGATTGACTGGGACAACAAGATCATGGAGCTGGACGGCAAAACGATTGACTGCGTATGGAACGGCATGACGCTCACCAGCGAGGTGACCAGCGCCATGGAATGCTCCAAAGCATACTGCAACAATGCGCAGATCGTGATCGTACCCTCGGATGTGGCGGACAAGTATCAGGATAAGGACAGCTTAAAGGACCTGACCTTTGCGGTTGAGGCGGGAAGCGCCGGCGAGGAGCAGGTCAGTGCGCTGGAATTGGAATACACCGCTGTCAAGGCACAGTCCGACGCGCTAATGGAAGTGGCGTCCGGTACATCGGACGCGGCTGTGATCGATTCCCTGATGGCGGCAGCCATGGTAGGAGAGGGGACCGGCTATGCGGACCTGACCTATACGGTAGGGCTGAACAGTGAAGAATACGGCGTCGGCTTCCGGAAAGGCTCCGACCTTGCGGCTGCCCTCAATGACTTCTTCGCAGAGAGCTACGGGGACGGCAGTATGATGGAGATTGCCGAAAAATATGGAGTGGATGCTGCCATTGTAGAGCAGTCCTGAGAAAAATTCCAGCTGTACGGTTGGAAAAAATTTGGGGAGAGCGGGTAGGCCGTTCTCTCCTTTTAGTGTAATAGTTCAGCCAGAACACAGTCAGACGGACAAATCGTGCAAGCGGCTGAACGGACTATATGATACATTTTGGATTTTAGGAACTGTAAAGAAATAACTTAACACTCTTGCTTGTCTATGTCTCCGATTGCACAGGTCAAAAAGCCTCGACATAGCCCACTATGCCTACGTTTTTTGACCTGCACACTCGAAGCCATATCCTGCGCAATAGTGTCATGTTATTTCTTTACAGTTCCTTAGAAAGAGAAAGCAGGATACATACATGGAATTGATTTTAGAACAGATGCCGATCGTCATACGCGCCCTGAACGTCGGCTTTATACAGACTCTGAAGCTGTTTTTTGTGACCCTGATCGGCGCGTTTCCGCTTGGCCTGGTGATCGCCTTCGGATCCATGTCCAGGTTTAAGCCGCTGAGCTTACTCACCAAGATCATTGTCTGGATCATCCGGGGGACTCCACTGATGATCCAATTGCTGATCATCTATTATTTTCCCGGCCTTGTGCTGCACAATCCCATCTGGGGCGGCGGCGAGGGCGGAAGGTTTCTGGCGGCGTCGGTGTCCTTTATCCTCAATTATGCCTGCTATTTTTCCGAGATCTACCGGGGCGGCATCCAGGGCGTTCCCGTGGGACAGGAGGAAGCGGGCCTGGTGCTGGGAATGACCAGGAGCCAGATCTTTTTCAAGATCACGCTGCTGCAGATGATCAAACGGATCGTTCCGCCCATCTCCAACGAGATCATTACGCTGGTCAAGGATACGTCCCTTGCTCGGATCATTGCGCTGCAGGAGATCATCTGGGCGGGACAGGCATTCATGAAGGGATCTCAGGGAATTTCCGGCGCCATCTGGCCCCTGTTTTTTACAGCGGTGTATTATCTGATCTGGAACGGGATCCTGACCATGCTGCTGGGACGGCTGGAAAAGAAGCTGGATTATTTCAGATAGGGGAGGAGAGAGACGATGCCGATTTTAGAAGTAGAACATATTTGCAAATCCTTTGAGCGCACGGAGGTACTCAAAGACATCAGCTTTTCCCTGGAAAAAGGGCAGGTGGTTTCCATCATCGGTTCCTCGGGAAGCGGGAAGACCACGCTGCTTCGGTGCCTGAACTTCCTGGAGAGGCCGGACAAGGGGGTGCTGCGTGTCAATGGGGAGGTTTTATTTGACGCGGGCGATGCCTTTACCATGCAGGAATCGGAGATCCGCAGGAAACGGCTCCATTTCGGACTGGTGTTCCAGTCCTTCAACCTGTTCCCCCAGTATACGGCCATGGAAAATGTCATGCTGGCGAAGGAACTGCTGGCAAAGGAGCAGCCGGATTATAAGGCGAAAAAAAAGGAGATCCACGAGGAGATCGCAGGACAGGCAGAAACCCTGCTGGATCAGATGGGGCTTTCCGACCGGAAGAACAATTACCCCCATCAGCTCTCGGGAGGCCAGTGCCAGCGTGTGGCCATCGCCCGGGCGCTTGCCCTGCAGCCGGATATCCTCTGTTTCGACGAACCCACTTCGGCTCTGGATCCGGAGCTGACGGGAGAGGTCCTGAGAGTCATCCGGGAGCTGGCGGATCAGAATACCACCATGATCATCGTCACCCATGAGATGGCATTTGCCCGGGATGTGGCGAATCAGGTGATCTTTATGGACGATGGGATCATCCTGGAGCAGGGGGATCCCCGGCAGGTGTTTGAACATCCGAAGGAGGAGCGGACACGGCAGTTTTTATCAAGATTTACACAGGGATGATGGTCAGGAACTGCAGGTAGGTTTTCCGTATTGATTTTCATGAGGGCATGTATTATAATCGTGGAGATGAAACAGGTCCTTATGCCTGTGACCGTGCAGCAGGATGCACGGACCAGGAGTGAACGATATACTGCGCGCCAGATTTCATCGGCCGTGAGTATAACTACAAGGTTTCTAAAGAGAAGGTGTTCATTTATGAGTGAATTTGAAAAAATATCCACCGGTCTGGGGGAGGAGTGCGGGGTATTCGGAGCCTATGATATGGAGGGAGGCGATGTGGCCGCTTCGGTGTATTACGGGCTGTTCGCGCTGCAGCACCGGGGGCAGGAGAGCTGCGGGATCGCGGTGACCGATACCTTCGGACAGCGCAAGGTCCTGTCCAAGAAGGGGCTCGGACATGTGGACGACGTGTTCGACGAGGAAGCCCTGAAAGAGCTCAAGGGCAACCTGGGGGTGGGCCATGTGCGGTATTCTACGGCCGGCGGTACCCGGGTGGAAAACGCGCAGCCTCTTGTCATCAATTATGTAAAGGGGACCCTGGCGATCGCCCACAATGGTAATCTGGTCAATGCCGTGGAGCTTCGAAGGGAGCTGGAATATACGGGGGCCATTTTCCAGACCACCATTGATTCCGAAGTGATCGCCTACCATATTGCAAGGGAACGTCTGAATGTGAAAAAGGCGGAGGACGCGGTCAAGAATGCCATGAAGAAGATTCAGGGCGCCTATGCGCTGGTGGTCAGCAGCCCCCGGAAGATGATCGGGGCAAGGGATCCGAGAGGCTTAAGGCCGCTTTGTATCGGGAAGCGGGACCATACCTGGTTTCTGGCATCCGAGAGCTGCGCCATTGCGGCCATCGGGGCGGAGTTCGTGCGGGATGTGCTGCCGGGGGAGATTGTCAGCTTTACGAAGGACGGCGTGATCTCCGATATGAGTATGGCAGTGCCGTCTGAGAAGCAGACAAGGTGTATCTTTGAATATATTTATTTTGCGCGGACAGACAGCACCCTGGACGGGGTCAATGTCTACCATTCCCGGATCCTGGCGGGGAAGGCGCTGGCCGAATCCTATCCGGTGGAGGCGGACCTGGTGGTGGGCGTGCCGGATTCCGGACTGGTGGCGGCCAAGGGATATTCGGAGCATTCCGGGATTCCCTATGGGATGGCATTTCACAAAAACAGCTATGTGGGCCGGACCTTTATCAAGCCGAAGCAGAGCGACCGGGAGTCCAGTGTGAAGATCAAGCTGAATGTGATCCCGGAGGTGGTCCGGGGAAAACGGATCGTGATGGTGGATGATTCCATTGTCCGGGGGACCACCTGCGCCAATATCATCAAGATGCTGAAAAAGGCGGGCGCAGTGGAGGTCCACGTGCGGATCAGTTCGCCGCCCTTTTTGTACCCCTGCTATTTTGGAACGGATGTGCCGTCCAATGAGCAGCTCATCGCCCATTCCCATACGACGGAGCAGATCCGGGAGATGATCGGGGCGGATTCTTTAGGGTATATGGAGGTCGGGAAGCTGAAAACGATGGTCGGGGAGCTGGGATACTGCGATGCCTGCTTTACCGGGCATTATCCCATGAAGGTGCCGGACCACGACATCAGCCATGCATTCGAGTAAGCCGGATCACCACGTATACATCCAATCTGCCGAATGCAGACAGGTTCTGTCCGGCAATCCATTTGCCGCGCAGATTGGTCATAATATAGAAGGAGGAGAATAACATGAGTACGGATCGTTATGTGAGCCCGCTTTCTGAGCGGTATGCCAGCAAGGAGATGCAGTACATTTTTTCACCGGACAAAAAGTTCCGGACGTGGAGGAGGCTGTGGATCGCCCTTGCCGAGACGGAAAAAGAACTGGGACTGAACATTACCGAGGAACAGATCGAGGAACTGAAAGCCCACGCGGAGGATATCAACTATGATGTGGCAAAGGAAAGGGAGAAAATCGTCCGCCATGATGTGATGTCCCATGTCTATGCCTACGGGGTGCAGTGCCCGAAGGCAAAGGGGATCATCCACTTAGGCGCCACCTCCTGCTATGTGGGAGACAATACGGATATCATCGTGATGGCGGAAGCCTTAAAGCTGGTGCGCAAAAAGCTGGTCAATGTGATTGCGGAGCTTGCAAAATTCGCGGATGCGCAGAAGGCCCAGCCCACCCTGGCATTCACCCATTTCCAGCCGGCTCAG